>NZ_JBOHKS010000222.1:0-39533 GCF_050729195.1 Hypericibacter sp. | reverse complement strand
GCGATGAAGCGTCTGATCATTGGCTTCAAGGAGGCTGGGATCGAGTTCGCCGGCGCCGGGCTCGTCCTGCCGCCGGTCGCAGCACCGGCAGCGGCACCGGCGCCCGCGGCCGCCATGCCGGCCACGCGCTAATTCAGCGCGAAGACGATCGGCACCAGATAGATCTGATCCATGCCGGCCGGGGGCGGGGGCACCGGATTGGCGCGCGCCATCAGATCGCTCACCTCTTCATCCAACAGTTCATAGCCCGAGCCCTGGACGATGCGATAGCGCAGCACATGGCCTTCGCGGTCGATGGCGAACTCGCAGAGCACGACGCCTTCCTGATGCTTGCGCCGGGCGCGGTCGGGATATTCCTTGTGGCGGTCGAGCCAGGCCGCCAGCAGGCTCGCATAGTCGGCTTGCTCCGCCGCCGACGGGCCGGGCATGACGCTCGAACCGGTGGGCGTGCCGGTGTCGGCGCCGGTCTCGATCGAGGCGGTTTGCGACGGGCTGGTCGTATCGCTGCTGCTGTCGCCCAGGCTGGCGGCGGAGGGCGCTGCCGTCGAAGCGGGAGCAGGGGCTGCTGCGGGGGTCGCATCCGTGGCGGGCGCGTCCGCCGCGGGCAGGGAGGCGAGCTGGGTCTCGAGCGGTTGAGGCGGGGGCGGTGAGGAGGCCGGTTTCGCGGCGGTCACAATCTCGCGCGGCGGCGTCGGCTTGGTCGCGGGCAGCGGCTTCGGCTTTTCTGCAGCCTGCTGTTCTTCCACGACGGGCTTTTCGACGATCTTCTCGACCTCCAGCGCTTCCTCGACGGGCGGTGGCGGCTCCGGCATCGCTTCGAGCGGCAGCTCGGCCATCGTCACCGGCTCGACTTCGGGCTCCGGCTCCTCCTCTGCGGCGAGCTCGGTTTCATCGAGCGGCGGCGGCGGTTCGGCCAGCTCCATTTCGACCGGCGGCAGTTCCTCGATCGCGACCGCCTGCGGATCCGGCATAGGAACGGGATCCTTGGTCTGCGGCGCCGGCGGTGCGGTCTCTTGTTCGGCGGTTTCGCTGTCGGAGGGCGAGGGGGCCGGCGCGCTGGGCGCAGCGGCGGGCATACCGCCGCCGCTGACGATCATCACCGCGACGCTGCCGGCCATGCCGGCGTCGGCCGGTGCGAGCGGCTCCTTCGGCCAGGCGAGCAAGAACGCGGCCAGGATCGAGCCGTGAAACAAGGCCGAGAAAATGGCCGGTCTCGACATGCCCTCCGGCAACCGCATGACCCCTCCCCAATGATCGGAAACGTCTTTCTGAGATAATCATTATCATTCTAATTGCGAATGAAACGCAATTGCGCTAATCAGAAACCCGTACTGGCCGCCCGATGTGGTGGTTCGCAAACGGCGGCCGGGTGCTTGGGTGGGATACCGATTGACCTTGAACGCCATAAACACCGACCGGGCCAAGGCCGGGCTGGGGGCGGATGCAGCTTGCACCGCGCCCGCACGACCCGCGTCCGACCCGCAAATGGACACGCCTTCGGGCGTGAGCAGCCGCGACCTCCTGCGGGGGAGGCAAGAGCTGCTGATCCATCATGGCGAGGAGGTCTACCGGCTCCGCCTCACAGGGAGAGGGAAGCTCATTTTGACGAAATAGCCGGTACGGAGGTCAGGGTCGGATCGGCGAAACAAGCCGATCCGTGAATCCTGCCCTCGCTCAAGAGAGTAAGGAGACCGATTCACGTCTCAAGCCGTCGGCTTGAGACGACCGGGCTCCGGGTATCGGTCCAACACGCAGCTTTCGTCCCAGCCAGCCCACCCGTCGGCCCCAAAAGGCCGGCGCGCCAGCCCCGGACAATGCTGAATCAGCAAGGACAAGGGGCATGGCGACTCTATTTCGACGCGTGACGACCTATTCCGTATTTCTGGCGCTGCCGATCGCGCTCTGGCTCATCGGCGGCTCCGCGGGGGCCCAGGAGACACAGACGCAAATCCAGACTCAATCCCAAAGCCAGACATCAGACCAGACCGGCACCGAGGCGACCGAGGATGGCACCACACCGACCAACACCGAGACACCGCCGCCGCCGGCCACCAGCCCGGTCACGCGCATGTCGGTGCCGCCGGTGACCGTCACCGCCACCCGCAATGCGATGGAGGCCTTCGAATATCCGGGCAGCGTCACGGTGATCGATCAGGAAAAGATCCAGACGCGCATTCCCTCGACCGTCGACGACGTGATGGTCGGTGTGCCCAACGTCACCTTCGCCGGTGGCCCGCGCCGCAACGGCGAATCCCCGATCATCCGCGGCTTCACCGCCCAGGACGTCATCATCCTGCTGGACGGTACCCGGCAGGACCTCATCACCGGCCATGACAGCCGCTTCTTCCTCGATCCCGCCTTGCTGAAATCGGTCGAAGTCGTGCGCGGCGCCTCCTCGGCGCTCTACGGTTCGGGCGGTTTGGGCGGCGTGATCGAACTGCGCACCAAGGACGCGTCCGACTTCCTGGAGCCGGGCGAGACCTTCGGCATGAACGGCTTCATCGGCGGCCAGAGTGTCGACGACCAGGTGTCGCCGGGCGTCACCATGTTCGGCAAGGTCGGCGACAATCTCGACCTGATCGGCAGCTTCGTGTTCCGCGATTCCGACAATATCGATCTGGGCGATGACGAGGAACTCGATGCCGACGACCAGATCCTGAGCGGTCTGGCCAAGGCCAAATACACGATGGGCCCGAACAGCTTCGAAGGCGCCTGGCTGCGCTATGACGGCAGCGCCACCGAGCCCGGCAATCCCCAGTCGACCACGGATGATGGTCTCCAGGACAAGGACATCATCACCCAGACCTGGCGCGGCACCTATAATTTCCACGAGCCGGGCAATCAGTGGATCGATCTCGACGCGACCGTCTATTACACGCAGAACAACATCCACGAGAAGCGGATCGACGATCTCGGACCCGGGCCTGAGGGCGAGGAACTGAAGCGCGATCTCGATACCGTGGGCATGCGGGTCGATAACCGGACCCGGTTCAACCTCGGGACTGATAGCAACGTCGTCTTCACCTACGGCGTCGAGGCTTATCGCGACAACCAGAATGGCGACGATGACGGCGAGGATCTCGCCGGCGTGCCCGACGCTTATTCCAACCTGGCCGGCGTCTTCACCCAGGCCGAGTTCACGGTTCCGGCACCCTTCGGCATGCCCGGCGACTTCCTGATCATCCCCGGCGTCCGGTTCGACTATTACGCGTCGGACAGCGATCTCGCCAACGACAATGTCGATACCGCCGTCTCGCCCAAGATCGCCACGAGCTATATGCCGACCGACTGGCTGATGTTCTATGGCAGCTACGGCTATGCCTTCTCGGCGCCGAATATCAACGATCTCTATCTGACCGGCGTGCATTTCGAGATTCCGCTGGGGCCGCCATTCCCGACCATCGTCAACCGGTTCCAGCCCAATCCCGATCTCAAGTCGCAGACCACGCAGACGGTCGAAGCCGGCATGGGGCTCGATTTCGAGGATGTGCTCATGGCGGATGACCGCGCCACCGCCAAGGGCGGCTGGTTCCTGACCTATGGCGACGATCTGATCTCGCGCAACGTGGTCCAGCCATCGCCCTTCGTAGACTGCAACCCGTTCATCGCGGGCGATTGCGACGGCACGACCATCATCGACAACGTCAACAAGGCGAGGCTCGACGGCGTCGAGCTCGAGGCCCAGTACGAGAACGACTATATGATCTTCGGCGCCGCCTATTCTCATATCGACGGCGAGAACACCGAGACCGGCGAGCCGCTGGGCGACTTGCAGCCCGACACCGTGACCTTCCACACGGCGGCCAAGATCCAGATGCTCGACATGCAGATCGGCTCCTACGTCACCTGGGCGCAGGACTTCGACAACACCGACGATCCGACGCTAGAGCGCGACGGCTATGTCGTGACCGACATCTACGCGGTCTGGGCGCCACAGCAGGAGATCCTGCGCGGTTTCACCCTGGCGGCAGGCATCGACAATCTGTTCGACGAAACCTACACGCGCGTCTTCACGGGCTCGAACGAGGCCGGACGCAATTACAAGGCCATGATGTCCTACCAGATCGCCTGGTAGGACCGAGGGAGAGGAAAAGAATATGCTGGACGATGCTACCGCGGCGGAGCGCCGGGATCCGCGCAGCCTCAAGGCGATCTGGACCGAGCACAAGGCGGCCAATCCGAAGCAGCGGATCCGCGACGCGGCCGCGGCGCTCGGCGTCAGCGAGGCCGAGCTGGTAGCAACCGATCTCGGCACCGGCACCACGCGGCTGCAGCCGCGCTGGAAGGCTCTGATCGAAGCCATGCCGGCGCTGGGTCGGGTGATGGCGCTGACCCGCAATGAATATTGCGTGCATGAGAAGGTCGGCCGCTATGACCAGATCCATCTGAACGACCAGGGCGGCGTCACCCTGGATCCGGAGATCGACCTGCGGCTTTTCTTCGGCCATTGGCAGCATGGCTTCGCCGTGACCGAAGCGCTGGAGCAGGGCGGGCAACGCCACAGCCTCCAGTTCTTCGATCGCGACGGGCTGGCGGTCCATAAGATCTATCTGAAACCGGAAAGCGACGTCGCGGCCTTCCATGCGCTGGTCGCTGATTTCAAGGCCGAGGATCAGGGGGCGGCGATCGCCGTCACGCCGGTCGATCCGCCCGCGGCCGACCGGCCGGATGCGGAGATCGATGCCGCGGCGCTGAACACGCGCTGGCGTGCGCTCCAGGACACGCATGACTTCTTCGGCATGCTGCGCGAGCTGAAAGTGGGCCGCGTGCAGTCTTTCCGGTTGGTTCCGGACGATCTGGCGCAGCGGGTCGACAAGAACGCCTTCTCGCGCGGCCTGGAGCTGGCGGCCGAGGCGGGCCTGCCGGTGATGATCTTCGTCGGTTCGCCGGGCGTCATCCAGATCCATACCGGGCCGGTCGCCACCGTCAAGCGCATGGGTCCCTGGCAGAACGTGCTGGATGACGGTTTCAACCTGCATCTGCGCGAGGATGGGATCGAAAGCTGCTGGTTGGTGCGCAAGCCGACCAAGGACGGCATCGTCACCTCGCTCGAGATCTTCGATGCCGCCGGGCAGCAGATCGCCTGGATGTTCGGCAAGCGCAAGCCGGGCCAGGTCGAGGACAGCGCCTGGCCGACGCTCGCTCTCAAGGCGGTCGGCGCGGCGGGATAAAGATCATGCTTCAACGCTTGCTGCTGATACCGCTCGTTCTGGCGCTCGGCTTGGCTGTGGCCAAGCCGGGTGTCGCGGCGGGCTTGCGGATCGTCTCGATCGGCGGGGCCGTGACCGAGACTCTCTATGCCCTGGGCTATGGCGGTCAGATCGTCGCGGTCGACACCACCAGCCTCTATCCCCGGGAAGCTCTGGCGCTGCCGAAGATCGGCTATATGCGCACGCTGGCGGCCGAGCCGATCGTCGCCTTGTCGCCCGACCTGGTGATCGCGGTCTCGCATGCGGGACCGAAGAAGATCCTGGACCAGATCGCCGCGGCCGGCGTGCCGGTGGTCATCATCTCGGACGAGCCGACGGCCGAGGGGGTCGCCGAGAAGATCGAGGAAGTGGCCAAGGCCGTGGGCGCCGAGGCGAAGGGGGCCGAGCTCGCCGCGGGGATCGAGAAATCCTTCACCCATATCGAGGCGGTGCTCGCCAAGGATCAGGCCAAACCCAGCGTGCTCTATATTCTGTCCGCGTCGGACGGGGCGCCGCTCGCCGCGGGGCAGAACACCGCAGCCGACGGCGTCATCGCGCTCGCCGGCGGACGCAACGCGATCCAGGGCTATGAGGGCTACAAGCCGCTCTCACCCGAAGCGGCCGTGACCGCCAATCCCGATTTCGTCGTGATCGCCGAGCACGGGCTTTCAACCCTGGGCGGCCTCGACGGCCTCGCGGCCCGGTCCGATCTGGGGTTGATCCCGGCCATCAAGGAAGGCCGCGTGCTGGTGCTCGACGCGAATTATCTGCTGGGCTTCGGGCCGCGGGCGGCGGCCGCGACGGCGGAACTGGCGTCGCATCTGCATCCGTCGCTGGCGGGCGACCTCGCCGCACCCGATCTCACGACACCATGACGAGTCCCGCGATCGACGGGAGCTGGCGCCGGCGTTTCGACGGGCTGCCGTTCCTCGGGCTTTCGATCCTCCTGGCCGTGTCGCTGGTGCTGGGGCTCGGCATCGGCGCCATGGCGATCGGGCCGCTCGACATCCTTTCCACCCTCTCGGCGCATCTCGGTCTGGGCCATTGGCGGGAGGTGGGCGCCGGCGAGCAGTCCGTCCTGATCCATGTGCGCCTGCCGCGCGTCGTGCTGGCGGTTCTGGTCGGCGCCAGCCTGGCCGTCTCGGGCGCGGCACTGCAGGGCCTGTTCCGCAATCCGCTGGCCGATCCGAGCCTGCTGGGGATTACCGGCGGCGCCACGGTCGCGGCCGCGGGCGCCATCATCTTCGGCGCCCCCTTGGCGGCGGCTTTGCCGTTGGCCCTCGCCGCCTGGTTCCTGCCGCTCTCGGCCTTCATCGGCGCCATGGTCGTGACCGCGATCATCTATGCGATCTCGGTGCGGCAGGAGGGAATGGACATCGCGACGCTGCTGCTGGCGGGCATCGCCATCAATGCGGTTTCGGCCGCCGGCCTCGGGCTGTTGACCTTCCTGGCGCCGGACGGGCAGCTGCGCGACATCATGTTCTGGCTCCTGGGCAGCCTTGCCGGCACCGGCTGGCCCCAGCTCTGGCCGGTCGCCATCATGATCCTGGTCGCGATCGGGCTGATCGTCCGCCTGGCGCGTCCGCTGAATGCGCTGCTGCTGGGCGAGGCCGAAGCCTTCCATGTCGGCTTCGCGATCGAGCCGATCAAGCGCCAGCTCGTGATCGTCACGGCGCTGGCCGCCGGTGCCGCGGTCGCTTTGACCGGCACGATCGGCTTCGTCGGGTTGCTGGTGCCGCACTTCGCGCGCTTCCTGGTCGGGGCCGACCATCGCCGCCTGTTGCCGGCCTCGGCCCTGCTGGGTGCGTCGCTGCTCCTGATCGCCGATCTCATCGGACGGCTGATCGTGCTGCCGGCGGAGCTGCCGATCGGTGTCGTCACCAGCTTCGTCGGCGCACCCTTCTTCCTGTGGCGGCTGCGCCGCCGGGAGGCCTTCTGATGCTGGCGCTCGATCATGCCCGGCTGGACCGGGGCTCGCGCACCGTTCTGGCCGACGCCGACCTCGCCGTAAGGTCGGGCGAGGTCTTGGCGCTGCTCGGTCCCAACGGGGCCGGCAAATCGACTCTGCTGAAGGCGCTCTCGGGCGAGCTCGAGCCGACCGCGGGCCGCGCGATGCTCGATGGCCGCGATCTCGCCGCTTGGCCCGCCGCGGCCCTGGCGCTGCGCCGGTCGGTCCTGCCACAGCATAACCATCTGGTGTTCGGCTTCTCGGTCGAGGATGTGGTGGCGCTCGGTCGCAGCGCCCATATCGATCACGCGGTCCGCAGCGACGACAATCAAGCCGTTCTCGGAGCGTTGGCCACGGTCGGCCTCGCCGGCTTCGCACAGCGCGACTATCGCAAGCTCTCCGGCGGCGAGCAGCAGCGCGTCCATCTGGCGCGTGCGCTGGCCCAGATCTGGGGCGAGGGATCGCCCGGCGAGCCGCGCTATCTGCTGCTCGACGAGCCGGTCTCGAATCTCGATCCCGCCTATCAGCAGACGGTGCTGCGCACGGCGCGCCTCATGGCGGCGCGCGGTTGCGGCGTGGTGATCTCGCTCCATGATCTCAATCTCGCCGCCGCCTTCGCCGACCGCGTGCTCCTGATCGCCAAAGGGCGCTTCGTCGCCGACGGCACGCCCGCCGAGGTCCTGACGCCGCAGCGGGCAGGGGAGGTCTATGGCCTGCCGATGCTGGCGCTGACCCATCCCGAGACGGGTGTGCCGGTGCTGCTGCCGGCAGCGGCGCCCACTCCTTTCCCGTAAGCGGCCCAGCCATGTTCGAGGGGCCCTCGGCACTGGCGTTACGAACCTTCCTGCCGGCGAAGGATTTCGCGGCAAGCAGGCGCTTCTATCTGGAGCTGGGCTTCGTCATCGGCTTCGAGACGGAGCAGCTGGCGTTGCTGCAGCTCGGCGACCATTCCTTCCTGCTGCAGAACTTCCATGTCGAGGAATGGGCCGCCAATTGCATGATGCAGCTCACGCTCGCCGATCTCGACGGCTGGTGGAACGGGTTGGATCGGGACGGTCTCGTGGCGCGTCACGGCGTGCGGCCGCCCGTCGCACCGCGTCTCCAAGCCTGGAGATTGAAAGTCGCCTTCCTGTTCGATCCCAGCGGCGTGCTGTGGCATGTCACGCAAGCCCCAGCGGCGTCGCGTTCCTGATTCAAGGATCGTCGAGCCGCGTCGCCCGCGCTATTTCCCGTAACTTTTGCGCGGAACCGTCACAACTATGACATCCCGCCTCGGATGGAGACTGTCGTAGCAAGGAACCAGATGATTCATGGCTGGTCCCCCGCCGGCGCTGTTCGAGGAGTTATTGTGATGGCGAAATTCGCCGAATATGACCGCGTGCTGTTGCGGACCACCTGCGCCGAAGTGCCGGTGCAGCGCATGACCATCGGTACGGTGCTCGAGGCTTACGGCAATCCGCCTTCGGCTTATGACGTGGATTTCGCCGGCGCCGACGAATCCTTCACTGTGCCGGCCGACGCGCTGGTCCTGATCCGCGAATAGCGGCTGAGCCTCACAGCTCGAAGAAGACCTTTCCCTCGATCCGATCGGTTTCGCTGATCGGGCCGCCCAGTTGGTGCAGCGCCGCTGCGGCTGCGAGGCAGGCGATCACGCTGTCGAGCGCGTCGCCGCCTTGGTCGTCGATCAGCCGGTCCCGGTGCGAGCGCGAGGGGGCCAGCAGATAGCCCCGTTCGATCAGCACCGCGATGATGTCGCGGCGCATGCTGCGCGTGGCCGGCGTCCTGCCCTTATAGGGCCGATAGAGATCCAGCCGCTTCAGCACCGAGGCCGGGCAGGTCTCGGCGATCCAGGCGCGTTCCGGATGCGGCGGCTCGACCGAGATGATGCTGGCCAGGCGTTCGCGATGGAGCGGCGCCACGATGTCGGCGAGCCCGTGATAGGTCTGGCGATAGAGCCGCAGGTTCCAGGCGCAGAAGGGCGTCTTCGCGATCTTGTCGGTCTCGCGCCTGATCTCCTTGCCCTGGGTGATGCGCCGGCAGGTTTCGCGGAACGCCTCGGCATGCTCATGGCGATGGAAGCTGCCGATGAAGCTCTTCCAATCGGCGCCTTGAAGCACGTTGCGCGGCAGCCCGACCGGAAAGTCGCAGCCGAAGATTCCATCGGGCGTGGTCGCGATCAGCCGGCGCAAGGCGGCGAGGGCGAGTGTGCGATCCGCGCCAGAGCGCGGCAGCGCCGAGGCCGGGTAGCAATCCACCAGCTCGACGCGGTTCTTGCCATCGAGCCGGCCCTCGGCGATCCAGATCGCCTTGCCAGCCAATCTGGCACCGCTGAAATCGATGCCAAAGGGCCGGCGCTTCGGCGTCACTCGGAGATCGCGTATTCGAGGAGAGCGAGGGCCGTGGCGACGGCCTGCCGGCGGATCGCGGCGCGATCGCCGGTAAAATTGCGCTTCTCGACCAGCGTGCCGCCGCTGCGGTTTGCGAGCCCGAACCAGACGAGCCCGACCGGCTTCGTGGCGGTGCCGCCGCCGGGTCCGGCGATGCCGGTGATCGAAACCGCCATGTCGGCATGGGAGTGGGCAAGGGCGCCTTTGGCCATGGCCAGGGCGACCTCGGCGCTGACGGCACCGACACGCTGGATCATGTCAGCGGGCACGTCGATCAGCTCGCTCTTGGCTTCGTTCGAGTAGGTGACGAAGCCGCGGTCGACCACGTCCGACGAACCGGCGATGTCGGTGAGGGCTGCCGCCACCATGCCGCCGGTGCAGGATTCGGCGGTCGCGATCTTCTTGCCGGCGCGCCGATAGCGCTCCAGCAGGTCGGCCGGCGCGATTGCGGGGTCTGCCGTCATGCGGGCAGCGCCACCGTCGCCGTCGCCTGCGCCGCGATGCCTTCGCCGCGGCCGGTGAAGCCCAGCCCTTCCGTGGTCGTCGCCTTGACGCTGACGCGGCCGGTCTCGAGACCCAGGATCGCCGCGATGCGCTCGACCATCGCCGTGCGATGGGGCCCGACCTTCGGGCGTTCGCAGATGATCGTCACATCGAGATGGGTGATGCGTCCGCCCTTGGCCGCGACCAACTCGCCCGCATGGGCCAGGAACTTGGAGGAGTCCGCGCCGCGCCATCTCGGATCGCTCGGCGGGAAATGCTGGCCGATATCGCCGGCGCCGATGGCGCCCAGCAGCGCGTCGGTCAACGCATGCAGACCCACATCGGCGTCGGAGTGACCCTCCAGCGCGGCGCTGTGGGGCACGCGGATGCCGCAGAGCATGATCGCGTCGCCGGGCGCGAAGCGATGGACGTCATAGCCGCCGGCGCTGCGATATTCCCAGGCGCCACCGCCCAGCAGCCTCTCGGCACGCTGCAAATCCCCCTCCGTCGTGATCTTGAAGTTTTCTTCGCTGCCCATGACCAGCTCGACCGCGAGCCCCGTCGCCTCGGCGATCGCGGCATCGTCGGTATGCTCGGTGCCCGAGGCGGCGCGATGCGCCTCCAGAATGGCGTCGAAGCGAAAGCCCTGCGGCGTCTGCGCGCGCCAGAGCCGGTCGCGGCTGGTGGTGGTCTCGATCCGTGGGCTGGCGCCTGCGGGATCTTTCGCCCGCTTGATGGTGTCGACAACCGGCAGCGCCGCAATGGCACCGGGCGCGCGGCCGATGCCGGCGATCACGCGGTCGATCACGCCGTCATCGAGAAAGGGGCGGGCGGCGTCATGGATCAGGACCGCATCGGGCTTCAAGGGCGTCAGGCTCTCGAGCCCGTTGCGCACCGATTGCTGGCGCGTGGCCCCGCCGGCAACGGGGGCCAGCAACTTGAGGCCGGCGATCGCCTCGTCGTAACGGGCGCGATCCTCGGGCGAAATCACGACCCGGACATCGGCAATGCCGGGATGCGCGAGCAGCCGCTCCACGGCATGACGCAGCACGGCGCGGCCGCCCAGCTGGCGATATTGCTTGGGGATGTCGCCGCCGAAGCGCGCACCCCGGCCCGCCGCGACGATCAGCGCGATCGTCCCGCTCATGGACGTGTCTCGGAATGGATCTGGCAAAGCATGATGCCGGCGAAGCTAGAACCATGGCCGCAACTTGCCAAGGTCTCCACTTGTCCCCTCCACCGCGAAGCGGGGGAGGGGACAATAGCACCACCGGTGGCGGCTCCCGGGGCCGGCCTCTATAGTGCCGCGCCATGAGCGGCGACGAGATGACGAACGGATATCTGTTGAGCCTGGCGGCGGCGGTGGCTCTGCTGCCCGTGACGCTGCTGGTCTGGCGGCGGCCGGGCGCGGCGGCGGCGTCCTTCTGGGTGCTTTTGGCGGTGGCGATCGCCGGCGCCTGCACGGTCCTTGCCGTGCATCAGGGCCATGGCTGGACGCCCGGCCTGTCCCAGGCCCTGTGGGCCACGATTGCCGCCTGCCTGCTGATCTTTGCGCTGCTGGGGGCCCTGGTGCGCGAGAGCCTGCGGCTGTCGATCCTGTTGCTGCCTTATCTGCTGCTGCTGGGGCTGCTCGCAACCTGCGTGGCGGGGCTGCCCTCGGCGCCGCTCTCGGCCGGGGCCGCGACCGCCTGGCTCGATCTCCATATCCTGATCTCGGTCTCGACTTATGGGCTGGTGACTCTGGCCGCGGTCGCGAGCCTCGCGCTGTTCCTGCAGGAGCGCGCCTTGAAGGCGAAACGGCCCACGGCGATCACGCGCGCGCTGCCCTCGATGACCGATTGCGAGACGCTCGAGGTGCGCCTCATGGCGATCGGCCTCTTCGTGTTGGGCGTCGGGCTGCTGACCGGCATGGCGACCGAATATATGGAAGCGCACCGGCTGCTCATCCTCGACCACAAGACGGTATTCTCGCTGCTGGCCTTCCTCGTCATCGGGATCTTGTTGCTGCTGCATCGTGTCAGCGGTTTGCGCGGCCGCAGAGCGGCGCGAATCGCGTTGCTCGCCTATCTCCTCCTCACGCTGGCCTATCCCGGCGTGAAGGTCGTGACCCAGATCATTCTCGCCTGATCGGCCGCAGGGTTTGTCGTCACTTCCCCGTAAGTAACGGCGATACATAAGAATTTCTAGCTATTGCAGTGCAGCAAAGTTCGCGCCATAGTAGGGCCGATGGGGCGATATGCTCAAACTATGTGCATTTGCGGGAGTTGCCCAAATTATGGGCATTGAGATCGGAAAGCATCGACTCGAAGACCCGGTGATTCTGGCACCCATGTCGGGTGTCACGGATCTGCCGTTTCGCCGCCTGGTCAAAGCCTGGGGGGCGGGTCTCGTCGTGTCCGAGATGATCGCGAGCCAGGCGATGATCCGCCATTCGCGCCAATCGCTGAAGATGGCCGAGACCGTGCCGGAGGAATCGCCGATGGCGGTCCAGCTCGCCGGCTGCGAGCCCGAGGTGATGGGCGAGGCGGCGAAGCTCAATGAGGATCGGGGCGCCGCGATCATCGACATCAATTTCGGCTGCCCGGTGAAGAAGGTCGTGAACGGCCATGCCGGTTCGGCCCTGATGCGCGACGAGCTTCATGCGGCGCGCATTCTCGAAGCGACCGTGAAGGCCGTCGCCCTGCCGGTGACGCTCAAGATGCGCATGGGCTGGGACGATGCCAACCGCAACGCGCCGCGCCTGGCGCGGATCGCGGAGGAATCCGGCATCCGCATGGTCACGATCCATGGCCGCACGCGCTGCCAATTCTATGCCGGCTCCGCCGATTGGAGCTTCGTGCGGCAGGTCAAGGAAGCGGTGAAGATTCCGGTCGTCGTCAATGGCGACATCACCACCCTCGAGGAAGCCAGCGAGGCCCTGCGGCTCTCCGGTGCCGACGGCGTGATGGTGGGGCGCGGCGCCTATGGCCGCCCGTGGTTCCTCAAGCAGGTCATGCATTATCTGCGCACCGGCGAGCGTCTGCCGGATCCGCCGCTGCTGCGGCAGTTCGAGACGGTGCTGGCGCATTACCGCGACATGCTCTCGCATTACGGAATCTCGACCGGCGTCAAGATCGCGCGCAAGCATCTCGGCTGGTACTCGAAGGGCCTGTTCGGCTCGTCCGAGTTCCGGACCGCGGTCAATCGTTGCGATGCGCCCGACCAGGTCGAGCGACTGTTGAGCGACTTCTACATGCCCCTGCTCGAGCGAGAGGCGGCCTGAGATGAGCGCGCGGACGGCAACCCTGGTTCCGGTCCGCGCTGTCGCTGCGCGCGACCTCAACGCCGACAAGAACAATGCGGGCGATGACCCGCGCGGCCCCGCCAATCAGGACGGCCCCGCGGCTCTCGAGCTGCTCGAAGCGCTGCCGCTGCCCGTGATCGCACTCGACGATGCCGATCGCATCGGCGTGGTGAATGGGGCGGCCGAACAGTTTCTCGGTGCCAGTGCCGCGCATCTGCGGGGGCGGGCGCTGACGGAGATCCTGGTCGGGGATTCGCCGCTGCTCACGCTGGTGCATCAGGTGCGCCAGGATGGGGTGGCGCTCTCCGAGGAAGCCTGCGTCGTGGAATCGCCGCGCTTCGGCCGGCGCGAGGCGGCGGTCGATCTGGCGCCGCTGGCAAACCGGCCCGGCTGGGTCGCCATTCTCTTGCGCGAACGATTGATCGCGCGCGGCCTCGACCGTCAGGCGCAGCAGCAGGGCGCCGTGCGCTCGCTCAATGCCATGGCGGCGCTGCTGGCCCATGAAATCAAGAATCCGCTCTCAGGCATCCGGGGCGCCGCGCAGTTGATCGAGCCCGATCTGCCGCCGAGCCGGCAGATGCTGGCAGCCTTGATCCGCGAAGAGGCCGATCGGATCCGCGACCTGGTCGATCGCATGGAGATGTTCGCGCAAGCGGCACCCGTGGCCTTCAGCACG
This sequence comes from Hypericibacter sp., assembly GCF_050729195.1. Taxonomy (NCBI): domain Bacteria; kingdom Pseudomonadati; phylum Pseudomonadota; class Alphaproteobacteria; order Rhodospirillales; family Dongiaceae; genus Hypericibacter; species Hypericibacter sp. Next base: position 25,567 of record NZ_JBOHKS010000222.1, on the reverse strand, counting down.
CTCAATATCCACGAGGTGCTGGATCACGTGCGCCATCTGGGCGCGGCCGGCGTCGCCAACGGGCGCGCGGTCATCGCGGATTACGATCCGTCCCTGCCGCTGCTGCATGGCCATCGCGACCTGCTGATCCAGCTTTTCCTCAACCTCTTCAAGAACGCGGCAGAGGCGACGCAAGCCAAGACCGGCCGTATCCGGCTGATCACGCGCTATCGCCAGGGGGCGAAGCTGACGCGGCCCGGCGGCGGGGCGGCACCTCATCTGCCGCTGGCGGTCTCGATCGAGGACAACGGAAGCGGCGTGCCCGACGCCCTGCAGGCGCATCTGTTCGATCCCTTCGTCACCAGCAAGGCGACGGGCAAGGGCCTCGGACTTGCACTCGCCGCCAAGATCGTCGCCGATCATGGCGGCGCCATCGAATTCGAGAGCGTGCCCGGCCGCACGGTTTTCACCGTGCTCCTGCCGGCCGCGGTGGAGACCTGACGCCATGGCCGCCAACACCATTCTCGTCGCCGATGACGACCGCGCCATCCGCACCGTGCTGACGGAGGCGCTTGGGAGATTAGGCCATCAGGTTCGCACCGCCGGCGACGCCGCCACGCTCTGGCGCTGGGTCAAGGACGGCGCCGGCGATCTGGTCATCACCGACGTGGTGATGCCCGACGAGAATGGCCTCGATCTGCTGCCGCGCATCCGCAAGCTGCGCCCCGATCTGCGCGTGATCGTGATGAGCGCCCGCAACACGCTGCTGACGGCGGTGAAGGCAACCGAGGGCGGCGCCTTCGACTATCTGGCCAAGCCCTTCGATCTGGGCGATCTGCGCAACGCGGTCGAACGGGCGCTCTCGCGCTCGAAGCCGACCCTGGTCGTGGCCAAGCCGGGCGATGAAGAGGCGCTGCCGATCGTCGGACGCTCGCCAGCCATGCAGGAGATCTATCGCCTCCTGGCACGGCTCATGACCAGCGATCTCACGGTTCTGCTGACTGGCGAATCCGGCACCGGCAAGGAGCTGATCGCGCGGGCGCTGCATGATTATGGCCGCCGGCGCAAAGGTCCCTTCGTCGCGGTCAACATGGCGGCCATTCCGCGCGACCTGATCGAGAGCGATCTGTTCGGCCATGAGCGCGGCTCCTTCACCGGCGCGATCAACAAGGCGACCGGCCGGTTCGAGCAGGCGGCGGGCGGCACGCTCTTCCTCGACGAGATCGGCGACATGCCGCTCGAGGCCCAGACCCGGCTCCTGCGCGTGCTGCAGGAGGGCGAGTTCACCACCGTGGGCGGACGCGAGGCGATCCGGGCGGATTTGCGCATCGTCGCGGCCACCCATCGCGACCTGCGCGAGCAGGTCCGCCGCGGCCAGTTCCGCGAGGATCTCTACTATCGCCTCAATGTGGTGCCCTTGCGTCTGCCCCCGTTGCGCGAGCGCATCGAGGACATTCCCGACCTGGTCCGGCATTTCCTCAACCGGGCGACGGAGGAGGGCGGCAGCGCCAAGATGTTCGACGCCGCATCGATCGAGCGGCTGCAGCGCTATGAATGGCCGGGCAATGTCCGCGAGCTCGAGAATCTGGTCCGCCGCGTCGCGGTGATCTATGGCGAGGATGTCATCGGGGCCGATATCGTGGCCCGGGAGCTGGCCGCGATCGCCAGCGCCGCCACCCCCGGCAAACCCACCAGCGAGTCGCTGGCCACGGCGGCCGAGCGGCATTTGCGGGACTATTTCGCCGCCCATACCCATGGGCTGCCGGCCCGGGGCCTTTATGACCGGGTCTTGCGCGAAATCGAGCGCCCCCTGATCCAGCTTTCGCTGGAGGCGACGCGGGGCAACCAGATCCGGGCGGCCGAGATGCTGGGGCTGAATCGGAACACTTTGCGCAAGAAAATCCGGGAATTGGACATATCCGTCCTGCGCGGCTTAAAGTAGGGCTCATCCTGGCATCCCGGACCCACTCCAGCCCGACATGACGATTTAGCCAGGGCCTGAAAGCCAATGCAGGCCGACGACACCGCGCCGAGCGCTGCGGCGGGACGCTCTTGGAGCCCCGAACCGCTTTATCGGTCATTTCTTGACTGGGCGCGTCGCCACTACCTCGAGCGCAAGCTTTCGATAGCGCTGCTCGTGCTGGCGCTTGTCTCGGGCGTGGCGACCTTCATCTCGATGAGCGGCAGCTTCGGGATGCGCACCAACCCGCGCATCGTGCTGCTGCTGTTGCTGGGCGATCTGGTGATCCTGCTGGCGCTGGGCACGGTCGTCGCCCGCCGGCTGGTGATTCTCTGGCTCGAACGCCGGCGTGGTCTTGCGGGTGCGCGCCTCCATGCCCGCCTGGTGATGCTGTTCAGCCTGCTGGCGGTGACGCCGACCATCATCATCGCCCTGTTCTCGACGCTGTTCCTCAATCTCGGCATGGAAGCCTGGTTTTCGGACCGGGTGCGCACCGCGGTCCACGACTCCCTGGTGGTGGCGCGCGCCTATCTCGAGGAGCATCAGCGCAACATCGGCGGCGACGTGCTCGCCATGGCCGAGGATCTGCGCCGCGAGGGCCCGTTCCTCATGGTCAATCGCCAGCGCTTCGAGCGGCTGATGGATTTCCATGTCCGTGCGCGCGGCCTCAACGAGGCGGTGCTGATCAACAGCCAGGCCCAGGTTCTCGCCAGCGCCGGCTTCAATCTGGTGATGGAATTCGATCCCGATCTGCCGAACTGGGCGATCGCGCGCGCCCATCAGGGCGATCTGGTGCTGCTGCCCTCGGACACCGGCGACCGGGTGCGGGCCCTGGTGCAGCTCGATCCCGTCTCGGACACCTATCTCTTCGTCGGACGCCTGGTCGATCCGCGGGTGATCGCGCATCTGAATGCGACCGAGGGGGCGGCCCAGCTCTATGAGGAGCTGGAGGGACGGCGGTCGGGCCTGCAGATCACCTTCGTGCTGATCTTCATCGTGATCGCGCTGCTGATGCTGCTGGCCGCGGTCTGGCTCGCCCTCATCGTGGCGACGCAGCTGGCGCGTCCCATTGGCGACCTGGTGTCGGCCTCCGAGCGCATCTCCCAGGGCGACCTCGCGGCGCGCGTTCCTGAGGCTGCGGCCGACGACGAGATCGGCGCCTTGTCGCGCACCTTCAACCGCATGACCGGGCAGCTGGAGAGCCAGCATAACGAGCTCCTCTCCACCAACCGGGAGCTCGACGAACGCCGCCGCTTCACCGAGCTGGTGCTGTCGGGCGTGTCGGCCGGCGTGATCGGGCTCGACGACAAGGGCCGCATCCGCCTGCCCAACCGCTCGGCCTCGCTGCTGCTGCATAGCGACCTGGTCGCGGCCGTGGGACGGCCGCTGGGCGAGGTCATCCCTGAGTTGGCGCCGGTGATCGAGCAGGGCCGCCGCCGCCTGGGCCGTCCGGCCGAGGGGCAGATCCAGATCACGCGCGGCAGCGAGACCCGGACCATGATCGTCCGGGTGGTGAGCGAGCTCGACGAGGGCGACCTGATCCGGCTGGTGGTGACGGTGGACGACGTGACCGAGCTCATGTCGGCGCAGCGCAAAGCCGCCTGGGCCGATGTCGCACGACGCATCGCGCATGAGATCAAGAACCCGCTGACGCCGATCCAGCTCTCGGCCGAGCGGCTCAAGCGGAAATATCTGAAACAGATCACGACCGATCCCGAGACCTTCATCGTCTGTACCGACACGATCGTCCGGCAGGTGGGCGATATCGGCCGGATGGTGGACGAATTCTCATCCTTCGCGCGGATGCCGGTGCCCGTGTTGCGGCCGGAAAACCTGCTGGATCTGTGCCGCCAGGCCCTGTTCCTGCAACGCACGGCCAACGCCGCCGTGCAATATCACACCCGCTTGCCCGACGAGCCTGTCATCGTGGTCTGCGATTCCCGGCAGGTGAGCCAGGCGCTGACCAATCTGCTGCAAAACGCGGTCGACGCCATCGACGGCCGCCAGGCGCAACCGGGTGAAACATTGCCGCGGGGCGAGATCGAGCTCAGCCTGGACGTCCAGGCCGACAAGGTGATCCTGGCCGTCGCCGATAATGGCCGCGGCCTTCCGTCATCGGGTCGCGAGCGGTTGACCGAGCCTTATGTCACGACGCGCGCCAAGGGAACGGGGCTGGGCCTTGCCATCGTTAAGAAAATCATGGAAGACCATGGCGGCCAACTGCAACTCGCCGACCGGGCGGGCGGGGGCGCGGTGGTCCGGCTCTTGTTCCCGACCGGAGCGGAACGGGCGGCCGAGCCGCCGGTGGATATGACGAACAAGAGCATGGCTCATGGCACTTGATATCCTGATCGTCGACGACGAGGCCGACATCCGACTGCTGCTGGCCGGCGTCCTCAAGGACGAGGGGTATGAGACCCGCGAGGCGGCGGACAGCACAGGTGCGCTCGACGGGATCGCGCGCCGGCGGCCGAGCCTGGTGCTGCTCGATATCTGGCTTCAGGGCAGCGCCCTCGACGGCATGCAGCTGCTGACGCTGATCAAGCGCGATCATCCCAACCTGCCGGTGGTGATGATCAGCGGGCATGGCAATGTCGAGACCGCCGTCGCCGCGATCAAGGAAGGCGCCTACGACTTCATCGAGAAGCCCTTCAAGGCCGACCGGCTGCTGCTGGTCATCGCGCGCGCGCTCGAGGCCATGCGGTTGCGGCGCGAGAATGACGAGCTTCGCCAGCGCAGCGGCAGCGATGCGGAGCTGATCGGAAACTGCTCGATCGTGGCGCAGCTGCGCCAGGCGATCGAGCGCGTGGCGCCGACCGGCAGCCGCGTCTTGATCACCGGCCCGGCGGGGTCGGGCAAGGAGGTCGCGGCGCGCATGCTGCACCGCCTGTCGCGGCGGATCGACGGGCCCTTCGTGGCGCTCAACTGCGCCACGATGCATCCCGACCGCCTCGAGGTCGAGCTCTTCGGCCATGAAGAGAGCGAGGAGCATGGCCCGGCCAAGATCGGCACGCTGGAGCAGGCCCATGGCGGCACCCTGCTGCTGGACGAGGTCTCCGACATGCCGCTCGAGACCCAGGGCAAGATCGTCCGGGTGCTGCAGGAACAGACCTTCAACCGCGTCGGCGGCAATCGCCGGGTCGAGGTCGATGTCCGCGTCATCGCCGCGAGCAACCGCGATCTGGCGCAGGAGATCGTCCAGGGCCGTTTCCGCCAGGATCTCTATTACCGCCTCAACGTGGTGCCGCTGCGCGTGCCCTCGCTCAAGGAGCGGCGCGAGGATATCCCGATGCTGGCACAGTATCTGATGGGGCGGGCGGCGGAGATGGCGGGTGTGCCGGTGCGCCGCTTCGGCGAGGATGCGCTGGCCGTGCTTCAGACCTATGACTGGCCGGGCAATGTGCGCCAGCTCCGCAATGTCATCGACTGGCTGCTGATCATGGCGCCCGGCGACGCCCACGAGCCGATCGTCGCGCGCATGATGCCGCCCGAGATCGCCGGCGAGACCTCGGCCACGCTGGGGGCGTTCGGCAATGGCGAGATCATGTCGCTGCCGCTGCGCGAGGCGCGCGAGCTGTTCGAGCGGCATTATCTGGACGCGCAGGTGGCCCGCTTCGGCGGCAACATCTCGCGCACTGCCGCCTTCATCGGCATGGAGCGCTCGGCGCTGCATCGCAAGCTGCGCGCGCTGGGGATCGTCACCAACGACCGAGAGCGGGTCGAAGGGTGACCACGACGGGGCGCTGCGGCCCATGAAGGTCATCATCTGTGGGGCGGGCCAGGTCGGATTCAACATCGCGCGCTATCTGTCGCGCGAGGAGAACGACGTCACGCTGATCGACAGCGAGCCCCGGCTGATCGAGCAGATCAGCGACACGCTGGATGTACAGGGGGTGGTGGGCTACGCCTCCCATCCCGACGTTCTGGAGCAGGCCGGCGCCCGCGACGCGGATCTGCTGATCGCCGTCACGCATTACGACGAAGTCAACATGGTCGCCTGCCAGGTGGCCCATGCGCTCTTCGAGGTGCCCCGCCGCATCGCGCGGGTTCGGGCCCAGAACTACCTGCAGCGCGGCTATTCCGAACTCTTCAACCGCCAGAACATGGCGATCGACGAGATCATCTCACCCGAGATCGAGGTGGCGCGGGCGATCGCGCATCGCCTCGAGATTCCGGGCGCCTTCGACGCCATCCCTCTCTCCGATGGGCGCATCACGCTGGTGGGCTTGCGCTGCGACGAGAACTGCCCGGTGGTGGACACGCCGCTGCGCCAACTGACCGGGCTCTTTCCCGATCTCGCCCTGTCGGTGGTGGCGATCCGGCGCGGCGAGCGCCGGATCGTCCCGACCGGCGAGGATCGCATGCTGGTGGGCGACGAGGTCTATTTTGTCGTGGACAGCCGGCATGTGAAACGCGCGCTCTCGGCCTTCGGCCATGACGAACCCGAGGCGCGCCGGCTGATCATCGTGGGCGGCGGCAATATCGGCATGTTCCTGGCGGAGAGCCTGGAGCGGGATTCGCCGGGGATGCAGGTCAAGCTGATCGAGATCAACCGCCAACGGGCCGAGCAGGTGGCCCAATCCCTCAGCCGCACCATGGTGATCCATGGCGATGCGCTCGACCTGGAAATCTTGTCCGAGGCCAACGTCAAATCCACCGAGACCATCGTCGCCGTCTCCAACGACGACGAGGTCAATATCCTGGCTTCGCTCCTGGCCGAGCGGCATGGTTGCAAGCGCTCGATCGCGCTCATCAACAAGCCGGTCTATGGCTCCCTGATCGGCCAGCTCGGGATCGACGCGGTGGTCAGCCCGCGCGCCATCACGGTCTCCACCATCCTCCAGCATGTGCGCCGCGGCCGGATCCGGTCGGTCCATAGCGTGGGCGACGGCTTCGGCGAGATCATCGAGGTCGACGCCTTGCCGACCTCGGCCCTGGTGGGACGACCCTTGCGCGAAGCCAAGCTGCCGCCCGGCGTCCTGATCGGCGCCGTCCTGCGCGGCGACAGCGTGATCGTTCCGCGCGGCGACACGGTGATCAAGCCCGAGGACCGGGTGGTCATGTTCGCCATTGCCGAATCCGTGCCGAGGGTCGAGAAGATGTTCTCGGTCAGGCTCGAGTTTTTTTGAGATCGTATCCCTTGTCCCCTCTCCCGCTTGCGGGGAGGGTTAGGGAGGGGGAAGACGCGATGAATAGAAGCCGCGCCAGCCCCCTTCCTAGCCTTCCCCCGTTCCGGGGGAAGGGACAAGAAACGCCCAATCCCGCCTTCTTGCGCCCATATTCATCCCCCAGGTTCGTCTCGTCATGTCCCGCATCGCCTATGTCAATGGCCGCTATCTGCCGCTCGCCCAGGCGCAGGTCCATATCGAGGATCGCGGCTATCAGTTTGCCGACGGCGTCTATGAAGTCGTGCCGCTCTATCGCGGTCGCCTGCTGGACGAGGAGCCGCATCTCGATCGGTTCGATTACTCGCTGCGCGAGCTGCAGATCGCGCCGCCCATGTCGCGCGCGGCCCTGAAGCTGGTCTTGCGCGAGCTGGTGCGCCGCAATGGCCTCGGCGACGCCTTGCTCTATTTCCAGGCGACGCGCGGCGTGGCCCCCCGCGACCACAAGTTCCCCGCCAAGGCGAAGACCGCTTTCGTCGCCACCATGCGCCGCTCGCGGCCGCCCTCGGCCAAGCAGATCGAGGAGGGGGTCGCGGTGATGACGACCCGCGACATCCGCTGGGCGCGTTGCGATATCAAATCGCTCAATCTGCTGCCCAACCTCTTGGCGAAGCAGCAGGCGACGGTCGCGGGCGTCTTCGAGGCCTGGCTGGTGGATGACGACGACAACATCACCGAGGGCAGCTCGACCAATGCCTGGATCGTCACGGCCGACGGCAGGCTGGTGACGCATGATGCCGGGGCCGCGATCCTCAACGGCATCACCCGCCAGCGCGTCATCAAGCTGATGGAGAGCGAGGGGCTCACCTTCGAGCAGCGCTCCTTCAGCCGCGACGAGGCGATGCGCGCGCGCGAAGCCTTCCTCTCCAGCTCGTCGAGCTTCGTGCTGCCGATCACCCGGATCGACGGCAAGCCGGTGGGCGAGGGCAAGCCCGGCCCGATGACACGCCGCCTGCGTGAGATCTATGTCGCCGCGGCGCTCGAAGCGCCGGCCGTGATCTGACGGGCGCCCGCATGACGTCGAGCGCTGCCGGCAAGGCTGGATTGCGGCTGCCGCGTGCGGTCCTGTGGGATTGGGACAACACGCTGGTCGACAGCTGGGGCGTGATCGCCGACGCCCTCAACACCACGCTGGTGGCGATGGGGCAGGAGCCCTGGACCCTGGCCCAGATCCGGGAGCGGGTGAAGGCTTCCTTGCGCGACAGTTTCCCCGCGATGTTCGGCACGCGCTGGCAGGAGGCGGAGAAGATTTTCTATGCCCGGTTCCAGTCGCATCACCTGGATCTGCTGGCCGCACTGCCGGGCGCGGAAGCGCTGCTGGCGGCGCTGTCGGCACGAGGGGTCTATCAGGGCGTGGTCAGCAACAAGCGCGGCCCCTTCCTGCGCCAGGAAGCGGAGCAGCTCGATTGGAACCGTTTCTTCGGCCGGGTGGTCGGGGCGGGGGATGCGGCGCGCGACAAGCCGGCACCTGAACCGGTTTTAATGGCGCTCGAAGGCAGCCCCGTCGCGCCGGGACCCGAGGTCTGGTTCGTAGGCGATACCGATCTCGACATGATCTGCGCGCGCGATAGCGGCTGCACGCCGCTCCTGGTCCGCGCCGAACCACCGCAGCCCGGCGAATTCGCCGCAATCTCGGAAATGCTGCATTTTCAAAGTTGTGACGAATTGCGCCAACTCGTTGACAAACTTTAGAGTTTCCTGAAATTGACGTTTTGTGCTAGCTAGTCGGCAATCCCGGGACGCGTTTGCCTCCGTCCCGGCGCCCGATAGGGATTGTCCATGGACCAGCGCCGGCTCGATCCGGCTTCAGGTCCCAACAAGACCGGGCCCCGAGAACACTTCAGAAAAAGAGGGAGCCAATGGCTACGGAAAAATCGCAGAACGTTCAGGACGTTTTCCTGAATCACATTCGGAAGGGCAAGGTGCCGGTCACCGTGTTCCTGGTGAACGGCGTGAAGCTGCAAGGCATCGTCACCTGGTTCGATAATTTCTCGGTGTTGCTGCGCCGCGACGCACATTCGCAGCTCGTCTACAAGCACGCCATTTCCACGATCATGCCGGCCCAGCCCGTGCAACTCTTCGAAGGCGCCAAGGAGGGCGAAGAAGAGTAAGTGGAGGCACGTCCCAATGGCGGCAGCGGCGATGGAGTGGCCCGCGGCGAGCGCTGCATCGTCCTGACGCCGGTCATGCGGGGCCCCGTGGCCCCGGGCCGCGAACCCGAAGCGCGATTGGCCGAGGCCGAAGGCCTGGCGCGCGCGATCGATCTCGATGTGGTGCATGCGGAAACGGTCCGGGTCGCCGAGCCGAAGCCCGCGACCTTGATCGGATCGGGCGCGGTCGAGCGGCTGCATGGCCTGATCGAGGAACAAGAGATCAAGCTGGCGGTCGTCGATTGGCCGCTGTCGCCGGTGCAGCAGCGCAATCTCGAGCGCGCCTGGAGCTGCAAGGTCATCGACCGGACCGGCCTGATCCTCGAGATCTTCGGCGAACGCGCCCGCACGCGTGAAGGCCAGCTGCAGGTCGAGCTCGCGGCGCTCAGTTACCAGCGCAGCCGGCTGGTGCGGTCCTGGACCCATCTGGAACGCCAGCGCGGCGGCTTCGGCTTCATCGGCGGTCCTGGCGAGTCCCAGCTCGAAATCGACCGCCGCTTGATCGGCGAGCGGATCGGCCGGCTCAAGAAGGAGTTGGCCGAGGTCAAGCGCACGCGCGGGCTTCATCGCGAGGCGCGCAAGCGCGTGCCTTATCCGGTGGTGGCGCTGGTGGGCTACACCAACGCCGGCAAATCGACGCTGTTCAACCGTCTCACCAACGCGACGGTGATGGCGAAGGATCTGCTGTTCGCGACCCTCGATCCGACCATGCGGGTGGTGAAGCTGCCCTCGGGCCGCGACATCATCCTCTCGGACACCGTCGGTTTCATTTCCGATCTGCCGACCGATCTGGTGGCGGCCTTCCGCGCCACGCTCGAAGAGGTCAGCGCCGCCGACATCATCCTCCATGTGCGCGACGTGGCTCATCCCGAGACCACGCTTCAGCAGCAGGAGGTGATCAAGGTGCTCAAGGAGCTGGACCTCGAGACGCGCCTCGACAGCGACATGATCGAGGTCTTGAACAAGATCGACCTGCTGGAACCTGGCGACCGCGAGACCCTGCTGCAGCAGAACGGGCGTCAGACCGATGCGGTGGCGCTTTCGGCGCTCACCGGCGAGGGCACCGGGCGGCTGCTGGCGGATATCGATCAGCGTCTGGCCTCGCAGCGCCAGATCGGCCATTTCAAGGTGCCGCATGGCGAGGGCGCGGCGCTCGCCTGGCTCTACAGCCATGGCGAGGTTCTGACCCGGCGCGACGATGAGGAATTCGCCTATCTCGATGTCCGGCTCGATCCGGCCGACGTCGGCCGTTATCAACGTCTCTATCCGGTAGCACCCGCATGACGCTCGATATCGACAAGGTCTCGGCCCTGATCGCGCAAGCGGCGGCCGAAGAGGTCATGCCGCGCTTCACCAAGCTGAGCGCGGAAGACGTGCGCGAGAAGGGTCCTGGCGATCTGGTCACCGTCGCCGACGAGGCGATGGAGCATCGCCTGACGCCGATCCTGGCGCGCCTGATGCCCGAGGCACTGGTGGTGGGCGAGGAGGCCGCGGCGGCCGATCCGGGCTTGCTGGAGCGGCTGGCTTCCGCCCGGTCCGCCTGGGTCATCGACCCGATCGACGGCACCAGCAACTTCGCCGAGGGGCGCCCGTTCTTCGGCGTGATGGTGGCGCTGCTCGATCGCGGCGAGCCGGTCGCGGCCTGGATTCACGATCCGGTGGCGCGGAGCACGGCGACGGCGGTGAAGGGCGAGGGGGCCTGGCTCGACGGTCATCGCACGGGTCGCCGCCTGGGGGTTTCCGTTCCGCCCGCCGATCCGCATGACCTGAAGGGAACCCTCAATTCCGGTTTCTTCGGCGATCGCGTGCTCGCCCAGCGGGTGCAGTCGCGTCGCGACCGGGTCAAGCCGGTCAAGTCGCTGCGCGCCGCGGCCCATGAGTATCTGCGCCTCGCCAAGGGCGAGGCCGATTTCACGCTCTTCACCAAGCTGATGCCGTGGGACCACGCGCCCGGCGTGCTGATCCATCGGGAAGCGGGCGGCACCGGACGCTATCTCGACCGCAGCCCCTATCGCGCGGAACTGACCAAGGCCGTCGGGCTCTTGATGGCGCCCGACGAAACCAGCTGGCTCGCCCTGCACCGCCTGCTGATCGAGGACGAATAACCTCCGCCTACTTGGCTGCGATCTTCTCGAGTGCCGGATAGTCGGTATAGCCCTTGGCATCGCCGCCATAGAAGGTATCGGTGTCGGGCGGATTGAGCGGCAAGTTGCGGCGCAACCGTTCCGGCAGGTCCGGATTGGCGATGAAGCTCGCGCCGATCGAGATCAGGTCGGCGTCACCCCTCTGCAACGTCGCCTCGGCCTTCTCGCGCGTATAACCGCTGTTGGTCATGATCGGTCCATGGAAGAAGGCGCGCATTTCGCGCGGCAGGATATAGCCGCCGGCGGGCTCGGGATCTTCCGGGAAGAAATCGATCAGATGCAGATAGGCGAGGCCGAACCCGTCGAGGGCCTTGGCTGCGCGATGGAAGATCGCGCGCCGATCCGTGTCGGCGGAGCTGCCGAAGACACCGTTCGGCGAGAGCCGCACGCCGACGCGGTCCGCACCCCAGACATCGGCGACAGCCTGCGTGACCTCGACCAGGAAGCGGGCCCGGTTCTCGACCGAGCCGCCATAGAGATCGATGCGCTTGTTGGTGCCGTTCACCAGGAACTGCTCGACGATGTATCCGTTGGCGCCGTGGATCTCGACGCCGTCGAAGCCGGCCTCGAGCGAGCAGCGCGCGCCATGCCGGAAATCTTCGACCACCTTCTTGACCTCGGCGGTGCCGAGCGCACGCGGCGCCACATAGGGCTTCATGCCGCTGTCGGTGTAGATCTCGCCCTCGGGCGCAATCGCGGAGGAGGAGATCGGCAGATCGCCGTTCGGCTGCATGGTCGGATGCGAGGTCCGGCCGACATGCCAGAGCTGCAGGAAGATGCGCCCGCCGGCCTGATGCACCGCGTCGGTGACGGCGCGCCAGCCTTTGACCTGCTCGGCTGTGTGGATGCCGGGGGTATTGGGATAGCCGATGCCTTGCGGCGAAACCTGCGAGCCCTCGGTGACGATGAGGCCGGCGCCAGCGCGTTGCCGGTAATAGAGCGCGTTGAGGGCGGTCGGCGCATGGCCGGCACCGGCCCGATTGCGCGTCATCGGCGCCATGACGACGCGGTTGGGCAGGGTGAGGCGGCCAATCTTGATGGGCTCGAAGAGTTTCATGATCACTCTGGTTCAAGGTGAAGGCGCCGCATGAAGCCACAGCAGCGCTGACGCTTCAACCATCCCGAAAGACAGCGACTTACCTCGCGGTGACCGCGCGAACGCGTCACTTGCAGCGGCAGGGCTCGCCGCTAAGATGCCGGCCGTTCATCCGAAATTGGAGCCGCACCGTCATGTCGCAGAACGTCGCCTTCCTCGGCCTCGGGGTCATGGGTTTTCCGATGGCGGGCCATCTGGCGCGCGCCGGCCACAAGGTGACGGTCTTCAACCGCACGGCGGCCCGCGCCCAGGATTGGGTCGGCAAGCATGGCGGCAAGGCGGCACCGACCCCGGCAGCGGCGGCCAAGGGGGCGGAGATCGTCTTTGCCTGCGTCGGGAATGACGACGATCTGCGCTCGATCCTGCAGGGCCCCAACGGTGCCTTCGCCGGCATGGCAAAGGGCAGCGTCTTCGTCGATCACACCACCGCCTCGGCCGAGGTGGCGCGGGAGAGCGCCGAGAGGGCGACAGGCCTCGGGCTGGGCTTCCTCGACGCGCCCGTGTCCGGCGGGCAGGCGGGGGCCGAGAACGGCAAGCTCACGGTCATGGTCGGTGGCGATCCGACCCAGTTCGATCGGGTGAAGCCGGTGATCGATGCTTACGCCCGCGCTTGCACCCTGCTGGGGCCGGTCGGCGCCGGACAGCTCACCAAGATGGTCAACCAGATCTGCATCGCGGGACTGGTGCAGGGCTTATCGGAAGGCGTCAATTTCGCCCTCAAGGCGGGGCTCGATCCGAAGCTCGTGATCGACACCATCTCAAAGGGGGCCGCCCAGTCCTGGCAGATGGAGAACCGGGCCCTCACCATGGCCGATGGTAAGTTCAATTTCGGCTTCGCTGTCAATTGGATGCGGAAGGATCTTGATATCTGTCTTAACGAAGCGAAGCGCAATGGCGCCCGGCTGCCGGTGACGGCCCTGGTCGACCAGTTCTATGCCCTGGTCCAGGCGCGGGGCGGGGGCCGCTGGGACACCTCAAGCCTGATTCAGCTGCTGATGAAGGACTGAGGTGGTTACGAAATACATTAAGAACGCTAGATAACTCGTCATGGATAATAAAAAATCAGCGATTCAGGATGGTTATTCCGTGCTGCCTCCCGGCAAGCTCGCCAATCTGGTGACCTGTCTGGAAATGACCGAGAAGCCGGCACCGAAACCGCGGCCTTCGACCCGCAGTGCCTTGTCGCTGCAGCGGATAGCCCAGCCGGACCTCCAGAGCTACCGCGCTCTGTTCCGTCGCGTCGGGCAGGACTGGATGTGGTTCTCGCGGCTGATCATGCCCGACGAGCGCCTGCGCCGGATCCTCACCGACCCGAAAGTCGAGGTCTACAGGCTCCATGACGGGCCTGCCGAAATCGGGCTCCTCGAGCTGGACTTCCGGGAGGAGGGCCAATGCGAGCTGGCGTTCTTCGGCGTGGTGCCCGAGGTCATCGGGCAGGGCGCCGGCCGCTTCCTGATGGATCAGGCGATCACGATGGCCTGGGCCCGGCCGATCCGCCGCTTCTGGGTCCATACCTGCAGCTTCGATCACCCTTCAGCATTAGCCTTCTATCGCCGCTCCGGATTCCGGCCCTATGCCTATGCCGTCGAGGTGCATGACGACCCGCGGCTGACCGGACATCTCCCGCGGACGGCGGCTCCCCACATCCCGTTGATCGAGCCCTGATCGCTCGCCTCGGGCGGACGACGTCCTGTCTCTGGACCGCGCCTGCTTGGGGGAGTGCCATATGCGAACGTTGCCGCATCCATCAACTGCCTCGGCTTGGAAACTCTCCCGGCTCGGCAGCCCGCTTCTCAGATCGCGCGGCTTTTGGGGGAGATCATCATGCATGTCCTTCTTCGGTACTTGGCCGTCATGACCGCCAGCACCCTGCTCGCCGCGAGTGCCTCCGCGCAAAGCGCCAAGGACATCATCGGTCCGTCGCCCCTCGTCGCCATCGAGAACGAGGCGCCGCCGCAGCTGATCGTCGATCCGCCCCTGGCCGAACCATTGTCACGGGGGCTGGTCTTCATCCAGTACCGGACGGTCAATCTGCGGGTGGTGCCGGTGTTCGGCAAAGGCGCCCTCGACGTGTCGCCGCGCATCGGCCATGTCCATATCACCGTCGACGACGCGCCCTGGCACTTCGTCGATGCCAGCGGCGAAACCATCATCGTGGTCGGACTGCCGCCGGGCCCGCACAAGGTGCTGGTCGAGCTGGCCGACCCGACGCATCGGGTGATCACCAGCCAGACGGTGGCGTTCGTCGTGCCGCCGAAAAATCCTTGAGCGGGGCCGCCAGCGGAGAGGCTAGCGTTCTTCCTGCTTGACCCGCTGCCAGAGCGCCTCGAGCGCGTCCAGGCCGGGGCGGGCGTCGGCGCCGTGTTCTCGGGCGGCGAGGGCTTCCACACGGCGGAAGCGACGCTCGAACTTGGCGTTGGCGCCGCGCAGGGTCTGCTCGGGATCGAGCTCCAGATGACGCGCCAGATTGGTCACGGCGAAGAGCAGATCGCCGACCTCGTCCGCCAGCCGATCCTTGCCGGCGCCGTCGACCATCTCGGCTTTGATCTCGGCGATTTCCTCGACGATCTTGTCGAGCACCTGAGCCGCCTCGGGCCAGTCGAAACCGATGCGCGCGGCGCGCTTCTGCAGCTTGGCGGCGCGGGTCAGCGCGGGCAGGGCGAGCGGCAGGCCGTCGAGCTGACTGGGAGCGGATCCCTTGGCGGCAGCCTCCGCCGCGCGCTCGCCGGCCTTTTGCTCCTCCCAGGCCACGGTCTGCGCACCGGCGCTGTCGATCGCCGCGTCGGCGAACACATGGGGATGCCGGCGGATCATCTTGTCGTTCACCGCCCGGACGATGTCGTCGAAATCGTAGAGGCCGCGCTCGCGGGCCATCTGGGCGTAGAACACGACCTGGAACATGAGGTCGCCCAACTCGCTCTTGAGGTCCTCCATCTGGCCGCGCTCGATGGCGTCGGCCACCTCATAAGCTTCCTCGATCGTATGCGGGACGATGGTCGGGAAATCCTGATCGAGATCCCAGGGGCAGCCGGCTTCCGGATCGCGCAGCCGCGCCATGATGGCGAGGAGGCGGTTGATCGGCGCCAGGCTCTCGGGCGGTGCAGCCTTCGGCTTCGACTGGGTCATCGTGAAGCCTCCTTCCGCGCTCCGCCTTCCAGGTCGGGAAGCAACGCCGTGAGCAGTCCGATCAGGGGCAGGAAGGCGCAGACCCGGTAGACGAACTCGATGCTGGTCCAGTCGGCCAGCGCCCCCAGGGCCGCGGCGCCGATGCCGCCCATGCCGAAGGCGAAACCGAAGAACAGGCCCGAGACCATGCCGACCCGGCCCGGCATCAGCTCCTGCGCATAGACGACGATCGCCGAGAAGGCCGAGGACAGCACCAGGCCGATCACCACGCTGAGCGCGATCGTGGCCGTCAGCCCGACATAGGGCAGGACCAGCGTGAAAGGCAGGATCCCGACGATCGAGGCCCAGATCACCTTCTTGCGGCCGATCCGGTCGCCGACCGGACCGCCGACGACCGTGCCGACCGCGGCGGCAGCGAGAAAGACGAACAGATAGACCTGGGAGTCCCGCGTCGACAGGGCGAAGCGATGCATCAGGTAGAAGGTGTAGTAGCTGAAGATGCTCGCCAGGTAGAAATATTTGGAGAAGATCAGCGCGATCAGCACCAGCACCGCCCGCTTCACCTGGGCGCCGGAGAGGGTTGCATGCCTGACCGGAATCCGGCGGCCCGGCGGGCGGGCATGACCCTGGCTCTTGTACCAATGACCCAGCAGCGTCAACACGCCCATGCCGCCGAGCGCCGCGAGCGCGAACCAGGCGAGGCTGCTTTGTCCGCGCGGCAGGATGAAGAACGCGGCCAGCAGCGGTCCCAGCGCGGAGCCCAGATTGCCGCCGACCTGGAACAGCGATTGCGCCAGCCCATGGGCGCCGCCCGAGGCCAACCGCGCGAGGCGCGAGGATTCCGGATGGAAGATCGAGGAGCCGATCCCCAGAAAGCCGGCCCCCAGGAGCAGCATCGGGTAGTTCACGGCGAAGGCCAGCGTGACCAACCCCAGCAAGGTCGAACCCATGCCGAAGGGCAGCGAGTAGGGCTGTGGCCGCCGGTCGGTGAAGAGGCCGATCAGAGGCTGCAGCAGCGAGGCCGTGATCTGGTAGGTCAGAGTCAGCAGGCCGATCTGCCCGAAGCTGAGATCGAAGCCGCCCTTGAGGATCGGATAGATCGCCGGCAGCAGCGACTGCATCATGTCGTTCAGCATGTGGCAGAAGCTGATCGCGCCCAGGATCGGGAACGCGGTGGTGGAGGTTTTGGTTGGGGCAACGGCTTCAGTCACAGCGAGCGAACCTTTCGATGATCAGGCGGAGCGGGAGGCGCGGCTTGGTTTTTCCAAGCCATTGTCCGGCCGTTTGTATTCCATCCATGAGTCGCATAATGTATATTATGGAAAATATCTGACCAACCTGATCTTAACCCGGCGGCGGCCAATCTGCGGCCCGTGATCGCTCCTTCGACCCCATCCCTCGGGCCGCAGACACGCCCGGAAATCGATGCGCCTGCCGAGCTGCGCGCCCTCACGGGGCTTCGCGCCTTCGCCGCCCTGGCCGTGCTGCTCTATCACTTCCGCGAATATGTGCCCCCGATCCTCGGTCCGCATGCCGTGCCGGTCCATCTGCTGTTCAGCGCCGGCTATCTGGGCGTGGACCTGTTCTTCCTTCTGAGCGGTTTCATCATTGCCTACCGCTATGGCGCGACCGTGCGCGGTTTCGCCGGGCGCGCCTATTGGAGCTATCTCTGGGCGCGCCTGGTCCGGCTCTATCCCGTCCATCTGGTCACGCTGACGGCGATGCTGCTCCTGGTCGGTCTCGCGCAAGCTTTCGGCCTGCCGATCGCCAATCCGCACTATTACGAGACCGACGATTTCTTCAAACAGCTTCTCCTGATCGCCGGCTGGGCGGTGCCGATCTCGAGGTCCTGGAATGTGCCGGCCTGGTCGATTTCCTGCGAATGGGCGGCCTATCTGGTGTTCCCGGCGCTCCATGCCCTGACCGGGCGCCTGCCGCTGCGATGGCGCAGCCTGGCGCTGCTGCTGGTCGCGCATGGCCTGCTGCTGTCCTGGTTCGCGCTGGAGCATCCTTATCAAGGCAATCTGGCGTACGGACTGCTGCGCCTCACGGGCTGTTTCGCGATCGGCTGCTTCCTGCAGCGGCTTCATGCCCGCAAGCTTGGCCAAGGCGCACCCTGGCCGTCGATCGCGGCCACGGCTCTGCTGGTCTTGCCGGGCTTCGCGACCCTGGTGGATTTCATCGGCGGGCAATCCTTCGCGGTTGCCCCGATCCTGCTGTCGGTCGTGATCTACGGATTGGCCATGGATGAAAGCCGCGGTCTCGGACGCTGGCTGGCCCGGCCCGTCGCCGTTTATTGGGGACAGGTCTCCTACTCGGTTTATATGGGCCATTGGATCGTGGTCGCTGCCGGATGGACTCTCATCGAAGTCCTCGATCTGGAGCCGATGGCCCCCTGGATTGCGACGCTGGCCATGCTGCTGCAGATGGGACTGATCTTGCTGTTCGCCGTTCTGCTCTATCACAAGATCGAGTTGCCTTGCCGTCAAAGAATGCGGCGCTGGTATGCAGAAATACCCGCCGACAGCCGGGCGCTGGCCGTCAAGACAGCCGAATAGCCCCGCCCCCGCTTTCTTATCGTCAAGGGAAACGCAGCGCGATGCGGATCAGAGCTTGGTGGAGCCCAGGCTCAGCAGGTCCACCATGCGCACGAGGTCGGCGAGCGATCGCGCCGCCATCTTCCGCATGACGTTGCCGCGGTGAATCTTCACCGTGATCTCGCTGAGCTTCATCATGCCGGCGATCTGCTTGTTCATGAGGCCCGTGGTCACCAGCTTCATGACATCGCGCTCCCGCGCCGTCAGGGATTGAAACGCCGTCCGCAGCCGCGAGACCGGTTGTTCCGCTTCACGGTGTTTCCGATCCGTATCAAGAGCACGGGCGACCGCGTCCAGCATGTCCTGATCGCGAAACGGCTTGGCGAGGAAATCGATGGCGCCGGCCTTCATGGCGCCGACCGACATCGGGACATCGCCATGCCCGGTCATGAAAACGATCGGAATATGGATCTGTTTGCGTTTGAGATGGGTCTGCAGCTCCAGCCCGCTGATGCCTGGCAATCGGATGTCGAGCACAAGACAGCAACAGGCGTCGGGAAACCCGGCCTCCATGAAGTCGGTGCCGGAGTCGAAAAGTTGGACGCGGTAGCCGACGGACCGGAACAGGCCGCCGAGGGCCTCCCGCACCATCTGATGATCATCGACGACATAGATGCAGGGCTCGCCGGAATCATCCTCGAGGTTTGCACAGTCCACTCCGTCCAGGTTCGCCCTGGCGAGGAGCGGCATCGTCATCTTCACGGCCTCGAGCCGCCTTGTTCGCTCTAGCAGCGGCGGTTCGCTGGAGTTCTGGCTCTGCGTTCCCATCGCGGTTCCCTCTGACCCCGGATCGCTGGCGACCTGTGACGAGAGAACCATCGATCATGCGCGGCATGGAGGCGAGTTTACTTTTGTAAAAATTCACAAATTCAGGGGAAGTTGACGCCAGCCCCGGCTAGGCCCGCCCTCGCCTGGCGTCCCCCAGGATCTGCCACAGCACGGCCGCCAGCACCACGGCCCCGCCCCACAACGTCGCGTCGCGCGGCACCTCGGCGAAGAAGATCCAGACCCAGAGCGGCGCCAGGGGCGTCTCGAGGATGCTGAGCAGCGCCGCCTCGGCCGCGGGGATGTATTTGGCGCCCATCATATAGAGCGCCAACCCCAGCCCCATATTGAGCAGCCCGAACAGCGCCAGGTTCACGAAGTCGATTGGCGCGATCGCGCCCACCGGCCCCGCCATGGTGAAACAGATCGCCGAGCCGATGAAGCAGGAGAGCCCGGCCGCCTGGATCATCGGCACGCCGGGATAGCGCCGCGTGATGCTGGTGGTGACCGCCATGGTCATCGTCATCAGGAAGGCCAGGAGGCAGCCCGCGAGGCTGCTGTCGCTGCCGCGCGAGGCGCCGCCGACCATGATGGCGACGCCGGCCACGGCCAGGACGCCCGCTAGCAGGGTCCGGGCCGAGGGCCGTTCCTTGAACCAGAGCCAGACGATCGGCGCCGTCATGAAGGGCAAGGTCGCATAGATCACGGTGACGTCTGCGACAGCCGTCAACCGCATCGAGCCGACGAAGGCCATCATGCCGCCCGTGTTCAGCATCGTGACGATGATGCCGGGCCAGCCCATCGGGCGGAACAGCGCGCGCCTCTGGGTTTTCGCGTCCCAGATCATGAACAGCAGGATGAAGAGGCCGCCGAAGAGGCCGCGCCAGGCCAGCATGGTCCAGAGATCGAGGGTGATCAGCCGGGTGAAGAAGCCGCCGGTGCTCCAGAAGATGGCTGAAGCCGTGACCATCACCAGGCCCAAACGGTGGCGTGCCCGCGCCTCGTCGGGCGCCAGGGCGGCATCAGTCATGGCGTTGCACTCGGTCTTTCACTACGGAATGTCGGGAGCATCGGCCGCGCGCGGGAACAGGGTCCGTGCGCGATCGAGGCCTCCAGCATTACGGCTTCAGGCGGCGCAACGCCAGCATGATCCCGCCCGCGAGCAACCCCCAGAAGGCGGAGCCGATGCCGGCGAAGGACATGCCGGATGCGGTCGCGATCAGGGTCACCAGAGCGGCATCGCGCTCACTCGGTTGGACCAGGGCATTGCCCAGCGCCGAGCCGAAGGCGCCCAGCAGGGCCAGCCCCGCCACCGCCTCGATCAGCAAGGGCGGCGAGGCGCTGATCCAGGCCGTCGCCGCCACCGCCAGCATGCCGAAGGCGATATAGCCGACGCCGGTCGTCACCGCCGCGATGTAGCGGCGGTTCGGATCCGGATGCGCATCGGGTCCGGCGCAGAGCGCGGCCGTGATCGCCGCGAGATTGACGGCATGGCCGCCGAAGGGCGCCACGATCATGGTGCCGATGCCAGTGGTGACGATCAGCGGGCGCGAGGGCGGATGGAAATTGTTCGCCTGCAGCACGGCGAAGCCCGGGATGTTCTGCGAGGCCATCGTAACCAGGAACAGCGGCAGCGCAATGCTGACCATGGCGCTCCAGGAGAAGACCGGCGGCACGAGAGTCAGTTGCGGCCAGAGCTGGTCGGCCGGCGGCAAGGGCCCAGCCCCATGCCAGAACATCAGCGCGACCGCAAGGATGACCGCCGCCGGCACGGCATAGAGCCGCCAGAAGCGCGCGACCACGGCCCAGAGCAGCACGACGGGCAGCGCCAGCATCGGAATCTCGGCGATGGCGAGGAAGGGCGCGACGCAGAGATGGAACAGCACGCCCGCCAGCATGGCGTTGGCGATCGAGGACGGGATGGCGGCCACGAGGCGGCCCAGGGGCTTCCACAGGCCGGCCAGCACGATGAGCGCGCCCACCACCAGGAAGGCGCCCACGGCCGCGGCGAACCCGCCTTCGGGCACGCCGGTCGTGGCGAGGAGTGCAGCACCCGGCGTCGACCAGGCGACACTGATCGGCATGCGGTAGCGCAGGCTGAGGAGAATACCGAGCAATCCCATCCCGACGCTCAGCACCAGCAGGCCGGAGGCCGATTGCGCCGGGCTCGCGCCCACGCCGACCAGGCCCTGCACCACCACGGCGAAGGAGCTGCCGAAGCCGACGAAGGCGGCCAGCAGGCCGGTCGTGATGGCCTGGCCGCGGGCGGCCTTCACCGGCAGATCGGTCGCGCGGTCGTCGTCCATGGCGTCGAAATTCCCCCGGGCACTGGGGCTGCGCTTGGGTCTGCTTGGCAGCCTCTCCGGGGATCTCTATAGTTGAATTGGATCCAATCGACAATCCGGGAGCTCATGGATAACCTCGCCCAGCTCATCGACCGTTCCCGGCCGCGCTTCCGGACCGCGACCGAGTTCGTCGAGGCCACCCTCAAGCAGGCGATCCTGAGCGGCACGCTGGCCGCCGGCTCGCCGCTGCGCCAGGAGGAGCTGGCCGCGACCTTCGGTGTCAGCCGGATGCCCATCCGCGAAGCCCTGCGCCAGCTCGAAGCACAGGCGCTGGTCGATTTCTATCCCCATCGCGGCGCCGTCGTGGCGGAGATCTCGGCCGAGGATGCGGCCGACAATTACACCATCCGCCTGGCGCTCGAGCCCGTCGCCTTGCGTCTCTCCATCCCGAAGCTCAGCGGCGCCGATCTCGATCGCGCCGGCGAGATTCTGGCGGAGATGGATGGCGAGCCGGATCAAAACCGGTTGGGCGAGCTCAACCAGCGCTTCCACATGACGCTCTATGCCCGGACCGGGCGCCCTCGCCTTCTGTCTTTGGTCGAGCAGCATCTGGCGCAGGCGGATCGCTATTTGCGCTTCCATCTTGCCGCGATGGGCCGCCACCACATCTCGCAAGGCGAGCATCGTGCGATGCTCGACGCGGCGCAGGCCCGCAAGCCCGCCCTCGCCTGCCGGATCCTGGTCGCGCATATCGGCACGGCCGAGCGGACGCTGCAGGAATTTCTGGAAGATCGCGACCGCTGATCCTTCTCGGGCGCCTTCATTCCCATTCCGATCGAAAAAATCACGCCTCTTGAACGCGAAGTCTCGCGCCCGGACGCGTATCGGTTATGTTGATTCTCATGGAATCGATCTCGGTCACATTGCTGGTCGGCGCCGGACTGGTGGTGCTTAGCATCCTGGCGAGCGCCTATGCCACGCGGCTCGGCGCCCCAGTGCTGTTGATCTTCCTGATTCTTGGCATGCTGGCGGGCCAGGACGGGCCCGGTGGCATCGTCTTCAACGATTTCCACCTCACCTACATGGTGGGCAGTGTTGCGCTGGCGCTGATCCTATTCGATGGCGGCCTGCGCACGACCCGCACCGTGTTCCGGCTGGCGTTATGGCCGGGCTTGTCATTGGCCACGGTCGGCGTCCTCGTGACGGCGGTCATCGTCGCCTTCGTCGCCTACGAGTTCCTCGATTTCGGTACCGTCGAGGGGCTGCTGCTGGGGGCCATCCTGGCCTCGACCGATGCGGCGGCCGTGTTCCTGTTGCTCTCTCGCGGCAATCGGGCCTTGAACCTCCGGGTCCAGGCCACGCTCGAGGCGGAATCCGGCATGAACGATCCCATGGCGGTGTTCCTCACCATCTCCTGCGTCGAATGGCTGCTCCATGCCGGCGAGGCGGGGCCGCTGATGGTTGCGCTGTCGTTGGTGCTGCAGATGGCCGGGGGTGCTGCCTTCGGGTTGCTCGGCGGCTGGGGCTTGCGCTGGCTTATCGATCGCATCGAGCTCGCGGTCGGGCTCTATCCGATCCTGGTGGCCGCGGGCGCGCTGGTGCTGTTCGCTGCCGCCAACGCGATCGGCGCCAGCGGGTTCCTCGCGGTCTATCTCGCCGGCATCGTCATGGGCAGCAAGCCCTTCCGCGCGCAGCAGATGGTGATCCGGTTCCATGACGGGCTCGTGTGGCTGGCGCAGGTGGTGATGTTCCTGCTGCTGGGACTGCTGGTGACGCCGACCGAGTTCTTCCCGCTGACGATTCCGGCACTGGCGATCGCCCTGGTGCTGATGTTCGTGGCACGGCCGCTGGCCGTGTTGGCCTCGCTGCTGCCCTTCAAGTTCGACCGCCCTTCCCTCGCCTTCATCAGCTGGGTGGGATTGCGTGGCGCGGTGCCGATCTTCCTGGGCTGCCTGCCGGTTCTGGCGGGCCTGCCGAATGGCCGCACCTATTTCGACGTGGCCTTCGTGATGGTGCTGCTGTCGCTGGTGGTCCAGGGCTGGACCGCGCCGGCGCTGGCGAAGGCGCTGGGCCTTGAAGTGCCGGCGGAGCCGGAGCCCGAGGCAAGCCGGCTGTTCGAGCTGCCGGATGCCGCCGATCGCGACATTCTCGGCTGGCGCATTCCCGAGGACAGCAACGCACTCGACTATTCGCCGTCGACCCTGCCGCTGCCGCCGCGCACCGGCAGCCTCGGCGTGGTGCGCGAGGGCCGCATCCTGCCGCCGACCGAACCCGGCAAGCTGGAGGCCGACGATTATGTGATTCTGCTGGTGCCGCCCGAGCAGCGCCACGAGGTCGACAGGCTCTTCGCCGCCGGCAGCCGCGAGGGCGATCAGATCGAGGGCCTGGGCGAGTTCATGTTCGACCCCGCGGCCCCCTTCGAGCTCATCGCGAAGGAATACGGCCTGCCCCTGCCCGCCGACGCCAAGAGCCTCACCGTCGGCGATTGGCTCGCGCGCCGCATCGGACGTCTGCCGGTTGTCGGCGACCGTGTGAAGCTGGCGCCGGTCGAGCTCACCGTGCGCGCCACCGAAGGCGACCGGATCACCCTCGTCGGCCTCGAGCTCGAAGAAGCCCGCGCGCGCCTGCCGCTGCTGCGCTGGCTCGAACGCATGCGACGGAAGATGGGCGGGGCTTCGCGGGCGTAATCAGACAGCGCGGCACCGCCGTTACGACTTGAACACCATCATCTTCTCGTGGGTCATCTCGCGCATCGTCCAGGGGATGCCGCCGATGCCGTAGCCGGAATGGCGGTGGCCGGCGAAGGGCATCCAGTCGACGCGGAAGGCCGTATGGTCGTTGATCATCACGGCCGAGCCGTCCAGGCGCGGCGCCACCTGGAGCGCGAAATTGAGGTCCTGCGTGTAGATGGAAGCCTGGAAGGCCAGCGGCAGGCTGTTGGCCGATTGGATCGCCGTCTCGACCTTGTCGAAGCCATAGATGCAGGTCACCGGGCCGAACACCTCCTCACGGGAGATGCGGACATCGGCTGGCGGTTCGACCAGGACCGTGGGGCCGACCACCCGCTCGGAGATTCTTTCGCCGCCCGTCGTCATTTCGGCACCGGCGGCTTTCGCCTCTTCGATCCAGGCCATGACCCGGTCGGCCTCCTTCGGCAGGATCAGCGGTCCGACCTCGGTCGTGGGCAGGGTGGGATCGCCGACCTTCAGCGCCTTCACCGCCTTGGTGAAACGCGCCACGAACTCGGCCTTGATCGCGTTATGGACATAGATGCGCTGCGTCGACACGCAGACCTGGCCCGCATGGTAATAACCGCCCTTCACCAGCGACGGGATCGTCAGGTCGAGATCGGCGCTGCGGTCGACGATGACGGGAGCGGCACCGCCATGCTCGAGCGCGCAGCGTGTGCCCGGGGCGAGCTTGCTGCGCAAGCGCCAGCCCACGGCGGCCGAGCCGATGAAACTCAAGAATGCGACGCGTGAATCCGTGACCAGGGCTTCCGCCAAAGCGGTGTGCTCGGGAAGGAAGGTCTGGCACCAGGCCGCCGGCAGCCCCGCCTCCCGCACCAGTCCCACGAATTCGATGCAGCTGAGCGGCGTGCTCGAGGCGGGCTTGACGATGACCGGGCAACCCACCGCGATCGCCGGCACCACCTGATGGACGATCAGGTTCAAGGGGTGGTTGAAGGCCGAGATCGCGGCGACGACACCGATCGGTTCCTTGATGGTGAAGGCCATGCGCCGCATGCTGGCGGGAGTCAGGCCCATGGGGATTTCGCGGCCGCCGAAGTTGCGCAGCTCGTCCGCGCCGTTCCGGACGCCGTCGACCGCGCGCACGGCCTCGGCCTTCGCATCGGTCAGCGGCTTGCCGCCTTCCCGCGCGATCAGCTTCGCGAAATGATCGACCTTGCCGGCCAGCAGGTCCGCCAGCCGGTGGAGGATGGCAATGCGCTCATGCGGCGCCAGCCACCCGTCCCGATCGAGGAAGGTTCGCCGCGCCGTCGTGAGCTTGGCTTCCAAGGCGTTCGCATCGTCGGACGGGACCTCTGTGATGAGCGCGCCGTCGTAGGCTTGAACGACCTTGATCATGGTTATCCTCGTGCGAGAGCGCTCCGGCCCGGATAGATCGCGCTCTGGCCCAGCTCCTGCTCGATGCGGAGGAGTTGGTTGTATTTGGCCAGGCGATCCGAGCGGCTGAGCGAGCCGGTTTTGATCTGGCCGCAATTGGTGGCGACGGCGAGATCGGCGATGGTGGAATCCTCGGTCTCGCCCGAGCGGTGCGACATCACTGCGCGATAGCC
>NZ_JBOHKS010000221.1:0-3164 GCF_050729195.1 Hypericibacter sp. | reverse complement strand
GCCCCACACCCGATGTTCCGACGACCGCGCCCTCGCTGCCGGTTCCGGAACGCACCCTGCGCCGCTACGATATTTTCTGGATCGCCGGCATCTTCGCCCTGAGCCAGCTCGCGACCGGCGTGGTCGTGATCCTGGTGATGAAGGGCACGGGCCTGCTCCCGGCCTTGCGGGACTCGTGGGCGCTGGGGGAAGCAGAGGCCACCCAGCTGGCTCTCGTCGCGGCCATCGCCACCGCCGGCGTGATCCTCGCCTGGGGCGGCTGCTGGCTGGCGCGGCGCCGCGGGCTCAAAGCCCGCTCAGTCGGCCTGGGCCGCGTCCGCTGGCCCTGGCTGCTGGCGGCCGTCATCCTCTTTGCCGCATTCAATTGGGCCGACGGCATCGTCTCCGACTGGCTCGATCCCACCGGCCAGTTGCAGCAGGACATGGCCGAGGGTTTCTTCCCGATGCACCAGTCGTTGGGCTGGGCGATCGCGGTCGCGATCGTGATCGGGCCGGTAACGGCGTTCGGCGAGGAGATCCTGTTCCGGGGCCTGCTCTATCGCTGGTTTCGCGAACGGCTCGGCATCGCGCTCGCGGCCCTCTTCAGCGCCGCGATCTTCGCCGCGGTGCATTTCTATTTCCTGGAGGTGCCGGGACTCTCGGGCCAGGTCATGACCCTGGAGATCCTGGTCTTCGGCCTGATCGCGGCCGGGCTCTATCAGGGCAGCGGCTCGCTCTGGCCGCCGATGCTGTTTCATGCCCTCAGCAACGGCACGGTCGTCTTCCTGGCCTACGCGCCGCCTCCGGGTTGAGCCGTTCCCTCAGGCCTTCTCCAGCTCGTCGATGAAGCCGGCGATGACGCTGAGGCCCTTGCTCCAGAAGGCGGGGTCGGCGGCATCGAGCCCGAAGGGCGCCAGCAATTCGCGATGGCGCTTGGTGCCGCCGGCCGCCAGCAGCTCCAGATATTTCTTCGGGAAGCCGTCGGGGCGCTCGCGATAGACCGCATAGAGCGAATTCACCAGGCAGTCGCCGAAGGCATAGGCATAGACATAGAACGGCGAGTGGATGAAATGCGGGATATAGGCCCAGAAGACGCTGTAGTCTGAATTCGGCCCGAGCTTGATCCCCGGCCCCAGCGCCTCGGTCTGGGTATCGAGCCAGATCTTGCCGATCTCGTCGGCCGTGAGCTCGCCCTGCCGGCGCGTGTCATGCAGCCGGCGCTCATACTCGTGCATCGCGATCTGGCGCACGACGGTGTTGAGCATGTCCTCGACCTTGGAGGCGAGGAGGATGCGCCGGCGCTCCGGATCGGTCTCGCGCTTCAGCAACGCCTGGAAGGTCAGCATCTCGCCGAACACCGACGCGGTCTCGGCCAATGTCAGCGGCGTGTCGGAGAGCAGCAGACCTTGCGGGCCCGCCAGCACCTGATGCACGCCATGGCCCAGCTCATGGGCGAGCGTCATCACGTCGCGGGTGCGGCCGCGATAGCTCATCAGCAGATAGGGATGGGCCGAGGGCACGGTCGGATGGGCGAAGGCGCCGGGCGACTTGCCGGGCCGCGGACTTGCATCGATCCAGGGCCGGTCGAAGAAGCGCCGGCCGAGGGCGCCCAATTCGGGCGAGAAGGCGTTGTAGGCGTCGAGCACCAGCTTCTCGGCATCGCCCCAACTGACACTGCGGTCCTTGTCCTGCGGCAGCGGCGCGTTGCGGTCCCAGTAATCCAGGGCCTCCACGCCGAACCATTTCGCCTTCAGCTTGTAATAGCGGTGCGAGAGCTTCGGATAGGAATCCTTGACCGCCTTCACCAGCGCATCGACCACCTCGTCCTCGACCTGGTTGGCGAGGTTGCGCGAAGAGACGGGGCGCGGGAATTTCCGCCAGCGATCCTCGATCTCCTTGTCCTTGGCGAGCGTGTTGGTGACGAGCGAGAAGGCCTTGAGCCGCGAGCGGAAGCCGGCCGCGAGCCCGTCCGCCGCGGCCTTGCGCTTCTTGCCGTCGCGATCGACCAAGAGCGTGAGCGCCGCTTCGGAGGTCAGTTCCTTGCCGTCGACATTGAAGCGCATCTCGGCGACGGTCTCGTCGAACAGCCGGTTCCAGGCGGCGGCACCCGTGATGCGCTTCTCATGCAGCAGCCGCTCGACCTCGTCCGAGAGCTGATGCGCGCGGAAGGAGCGCACCGTCTCGAGCCAGGGCCGGTAGCGGGCCAGCGCCGGCGCCTTGAGCTGCCCGGCGAAGACCGCGTCGTCGATCTTGTTGAGCTCGAGCGTGACGAACAGCAGGTCGGCCGAGATGTCGGTCGTGCGCTCGTCGATCGTCTGCTGGAAGCGGGCGATCTCGGGATCGCTCATGTTCCCGGCGTAACGCAGCTGCGCGTAGCTGGCGAGCCGCCCGAGCCGCTCCTGGATCGCCTCATATTCGACGATCAGGGCGCCCAGTGCCGCGCCGTCGAGACCCGCGATCCGGCCCTCGAAACGCTGGCGCAGGTCCTTGGCGTGTTTCGCCGCTTCCTCGAGGTCGCGCGTCAGCACCGGCGCATCGGGCGAGGGATAGAGGTCCGTCAGGTCCCAGACGGGGAGATCCGACTTCTCGCCGATCTTCGCGCTGTCATCCGCCATCTCGAGGTCTCCGGTGCTGATCGTCCGTTCAATGCCGTACGATTCCCGCGGCGCCGCGGTCGCCCCCGGGCGGGGGCCGGCTTGGCGCAGGCTTCGCCCCGTGGGATATAAGGTGTCGACCGGTTCCCGCCAAGCACCGCGTCCAAGGCTTACGCCGCCTTCACGGACCCCATCAGGGAGGGGGATTTGACGGAATCACGGCTGGTGACCGCAGCCAACGATTATGACCGCTGGAACAACCTGCCGCAGATGTTCTTCGAACAGGCCCGGCGCACGCCCGATGTCCCCTTCCTGTGGCAGAAGGTGGGAGGCGCCTGGGTCCCGACCCGCTATGGCCAGGCCGCCAGCCTGGTCCGTCGGCTGGCGCGCGGACTGACGGCCTTCGGGCTCAAGCCCGGCGAGCGGGTGGTGCTGCTGTCGGAAAGCCGGCCCGAATGGGCCATCGCCGATCTCGCCATCATGGCGGCCGGCGCCATCACCGTTCCGGCCTATGTCACCAACACCATCACCGACCATCACCATGTGCTGACCCACAGCGGTGCGGCGGCCGTGATCATCTCCACCAAGGCG
>NZ_JBOHKS010000220.1:0-5254 GCF_050729195.1 Hypericibacter sp. | reverse complement strand
GTGCGGATATAGTTGGTGCGCAGCACCTCGAGCATGCTGCCGCGCATCAACCGCGCGATCGCCGCGATCTGCGGCAGTGCCAGGGCTGTCGCCGGCAGGATCGCGTGACGGATCGAGAAACCGCCATCGCCCCAGCCGCCCACGGGCAGCAGGCGAAGATACAGGCCGATCACCAAGGTCAGGAGCGGTGCCACGACGAAATTGGGAACCGCCACGCCGAGCACGGCGCCACCCATCAAAACATGATCGAGCAGGCTGTTCTGGCGCAGGGCCGCGATCATGCCGGCGCCCATGCCGAAAATGATGGCGGCGGTCATCGCGATGGCGCCCAGCGTCAGCGAGGTCGGGAAGCCGCCGAGGATCAGCTCGGTGACGCTGTAATCCTTGTATTGGAAGGAGGGCCCGAAATCGCCCTGGAGCAGGTTGCCGACATAGCGGCCGAACTGCTGGATGACGGGCTCGTCGAGGTGATAGGCCTTGCGCAGATTGGCTTCGACCTCGGCCGAGAGCTTGCGTTCCTTGTCGAAGGGACCGCCGGGTGCGAGATGCACCATGAAAAAGGTGATGGCGACGATCAGCAGCAGGGTCGGAACCGCGCCGATCAGTCGCTTGATGGCATAATTGAGCATGGCCGGTCGCGCCGGAGAGCAACGCCGCCGGCAGGGCGGAGCCGGCACTCCCTTTCGAGAGCGACGGCTCCGGACCCTGCCCTATGACGGCGTCAAGCGCCTTAGGACTTCAGCGACAGGAAGCGGCCGGGATGGATGTCGAGAATATTGAACTCCCATCCGACCAGCTTCGGGCTCAGCATATGGTGGCTGACATAGTGATAGACCGGGATCATGGCGTAGTCGTCGAGGAAAACCTTCTCGGCCTGCGCCAGGATCTCCAGCCGCTTCTTCGGATCGACGGTGGCACCCGCGGTCTTCAGCAGCTCGTCGAACTTCGGATTGTTGTAGCCGGCGTCATTGCGGGCACCGGCATCCGACTTGAACATGTCGAGGAAGTTGATCGGATCGGCATAATCGCCGATCCAGGCGGCGCGCGCGATGTCGAAATCCTTCTTGTCGCGCGTCTCGAGATAGACCTTCCATTCCTGGTTCACCAGCTCGAGCTCGACGCCCAGGGGCTTCCACATCGAGGCGATCGCGACCGCGATCTTCTTGTGGTTGTCGCTGGTGTTGTAGAGCAGCTGGATCTTGAGCGGATGATCGGGGCCGTAGCCGGCGTCGGCCAGGAGCTTCTTGGCCTCGGCCAGGCGCTGCGCCTTGGCCTCGCCCTTGAAGTCGAGGAACTGCTGCTGATAGCCGGGGATATTGGGCGGGACCCAGCTATAGGCGGGCAGCTCGCCGGCCTGGGTGATCTTGTCGGTGAGGATCTCGCGATCGACGCCGAGCGCCAGCGCCTTGCGGATCTGCTGCGCCTTGCCCAGCGTCTCGCGGGTCAGGTTGATGACGTAATAGTAGGTGCCGAGATAGGGCTTGTTCTGGAACTCGTCCTTCATGTTGGCTTCGAGCCACTTCACCTGGTCCGAGGGCACCTCGTAGGTGATGTCGAGCTCGCCGGCACGATAGCGCTTCAGCTCTTCGGCGATATCCTCGGTCGGGTAGTAGATGATCTTGTCGAGCTTGACGTTGGCGGCGTCATGGAAGTTGGGGTTCTTCACCACCGTCAGCTGCGATTGCGGCACCCAGTCCGACAGCATGAAGGCGCCGTTCGAGACCATGTTG
Source organism: Hypericibacter sp. (assembly GCF_050729195.1). Lineage (NCBI taxonomy): Bacteria > Pseudomonadati > Pseudomonadota > Alphaproteobacteria > Rhodospirillales > Dongiaceae > Hypericibacter > Hypericibacter sp. The sequence goes on along the minus strand of NZ_JBOHKS010000220.1, from coordinate 3,524 downwards.
CCGGGCCGCGTCCATTGATCGCCGAACTTCTCGACCGTGGCCTTGTGCACGGGCATGGCGATGTTGTGGGTCAGGAGGCCCAGCAGGTAGGGCGTCGGCGCATTGAGCGTGATGACCACCGTCTGTGCGTCGGGCGCCGCGACGCCGAGCTGAGCGAGGTCGGTGATCTTGCCGGCGATGATGTCATCGGCATTCTTGATCGGCGAGAGGATCGGGGCGTAATCCGAGGCCGTCTTGGGATCGACCGCGCGCCGGAACGAATAGAGGAAGTCGGCGGAGGTCACGGCTTCGCCGTTCGACCATTTGGCATCGTCGCGCAGATGGAAGGTATAGACAGTGCCGTCGTCGCTGATGTCCCAGCTCTTGGCGACGCCCGGGATCTGCTTGCCGTCGGCGGCCAGGGTCACCAGGCCCTCGAACAGATCGTTCTCGATCACGTTCTCGGTGACGCCGGTGGATTTATGCGGATCGATCGTCTCCGGTTCCGCGCCGTTGCCGCGCCGCAGCACTTCTTCGGCGCTCGCCACCGCGGTTCCCGCCAGCAGCGTCGCGACCGCGAAGGCGGCCAGTTTCAACGTCGTTCGCCGATTCATCATGAGGTGTCCTCCTTGTCCCTGACGCCCCGGCGCCTTGGCCCTTGGCGGCGCTCGCGTTGGGGGCGAAGCGCGTGGGCCCTTTCAAGGTCGGCCGGGGTTCGTTGCTCAAGAATAGTCCTTCAATATGCAGGGAGGTTCAAGCGCATGTCCCGGTGACAAGCACCGGGCCCTGCCTTTTCCCAACAGCGAGAAATCGCAGACCCGACGCGGGCTTGCTGCATTTCCAATCGTTGCCAGGGCGTTCCGGCAGGGCTTGAGCGTCGCGGTCACAATTGTCGCCGATATCGCAAGCCCATTGCGGTTCGGCGGCCGTTGCTTTAGGCGAACGGGAAATCATTGAAACACAAACCCTCGAAGCGATGGCCCCCGCCGGCATGACCACCAAGAGCACAAGCTGGATACCCGTCCTGGTGGCGCTTGCCGTGGTGGTGTTCTGGGGGGCGACGCCGGTCTTCACCAAGGTCGCGGCGCGCGAGATCGATCCGCTGCTGGTCGGCATGCTGCGCACCCTGCTGGGCGGGCTGGCGGCGGCACCGTTGGCCCTGGGCCTGCGCATCAAGCCGCCGCGCCACAGCCGTCAGGTCTGGCCGCTGCTGCTGTCGGGCTTCTGCGGCTTCGTCGCCTTTCCGATCCTCTACACGATCGGCCAGCGCATGACCTCGGCCATGCATGGCGGGCTGATATTGGCAGCACTCCCAATCTTCACCGGACTCTATGCGGCGGCGATCGAGCGGCGCCGGCCCAGCCGGGTCTGGTGGGCGGGCTGTGCCGTCGCCTTTGCGGGCGAGATCCTGCTGATCCTGGGCCGCATGCCGACCTCGGCGGGCGAGGCCTCGATCTTGGGCGATTGCCTGATCCTGTTCGCCAGCCTGTTCGCCGCCATGGGCTACGTCGCCGGCGCCCGGCTCACCCAATCGGGCTATGCCAGTCTCGGCACGACGCTCTGGGGCGTGACCGCGGGCGCGATCGCGGTGGCGCCGTTCCTGGCGTTCGAAACCGGCGGCGCGCTCCCGGAGGCGAGCTGGATCGCCTGGGGCACCATCGCGATGCTAGCCTGGGTGACGTCGATCATGGGCTATATCGGCTGGTACTGGGCGCTCGGCCATGGCGGCATCGCGCGCATGGGCACGATCCAGTTCCTGCAGCCGCTTTCGGGGCTGGTGCTCGCTTTCTTCTGGCTCGGCGAGCGCCCGACCGCGATCCTGATCGCCGCCACCATCATGATCTTCGCCGGCGTGGTGATCGCGAGAAGGCGGTAGCAGCGACGTTGTCATTCTCAATTGGGTTCTGAGCGCTTCAAGAGAAATCCTTCCTCTCCGCCCGCGTAGCGGGGGGAGAGGGTAGGGTGAGGTGGGCCTTTCTTGCGGGCACACCCTCACCCAGCTCCGAGTAAGTCTCCGCTTCGCTCCGACTAACTCTGCGCATCCCTCTCCCTCACTTCGTGAGGGCGAGGAAAGAAGAAAGCGTGTCTTCTACTCCGCCGCCGCGGCCTGAACCGGCGCGCTGCGGAAGGAGGCGAGCAGCTCCGCCTCGCGCGCCTTGGCCTTCTCGATCGACGCGTCCTTCACATGGCCATAGCCGCGGATCTGGTCCGGCAGGTCGGCCAGTGCCACCGCGATGCGGTGATTCTCGTGATCGAGCTTGCCCAGGATCTCCTTCAGCAGCCTCTCATACTCCACGATGAGCGCGCGCTCGCGCTTGCGCTCGGCGGTGCGGCCGAAGGGGTCGAGGGCGGTGCCGCGCAGGAAGCGGAAATGCGGCAGGATGCTGAAGACCTTCAGCAGCCAGGGGCCGAATTCCCGCTTCAGCAGATGGCCGGTCTCGGGGTCGCGCTTGGCGATGATTGGCGGCGCCAGATTGAGTGAGACCTTCCAGTTTCCCTCGAACTGATTCGCCAGCGACTGCCGGAAGGCCGGATCGGAGAGGAACCGCGCCACCTCATACTCGTCCTTATAGGCGAGGAGCTTGTAATAATTGCGCGCGACCGTCTCGGCGAGGCCGCGACGACCGGGCGTGCGTTCGGCCTCGGCCACTTCCACCGCGGCGACGAGATCGCGATAACGGCGCGCCAGGGCGTCGTTCTGATAGGCGGTCAGGTCGCGAGCCCGCAAAGTCACGATCTCCTCGAGCGTGGTCGCGATTGGCCGCGGTGCCGAGGTCGGGTCGGCGGCCTTGGCCGCGGTCTCGACCGAGGCCGGGTCATGGGCTGCGCGCCGGCCCCAGCGGAAGGCCTGGCGGTTCTGCTCGATCGCGGCGCCATTGAGCTCGATCGCGCGCTCCAGCGCCTCGCTCGAGACCGGGATCAGGCCCTTCTGATAGGCGAAGCCCAGCATGAAGAGATTGCTGGCGATGGAATCGCCCATGATCGCCGTGGCCAGGCGCGAGGCATCGACGAAATCCACATCCTCGCGACCGATCGCGTCGACGACCGCGCGCTTCAGATCGGCAATTGGAAAGCCCATATCGGGATGGCGCGTGAAATCGCCGGTGATGCTCTCCTCGAGATTGATGACGGCGCGGCTGACGCCCTTATGGAGCTTGGTCAGCGCGTCATAGCTGGCGGCGACCACGAGATCGCAGCCCAGAAGCAGCCGGGCACCACCCGCCGCGACCCGCACAGCATGGATGTCGGCGGGGTTGTCGGCGATGCGCAGATGGCTGATGACCGCACCCCCCTTCTGCGCCAGGCCGGTCATGTCGAGGATGGTGCAGCCCTTGCCTTCGATATGGGCCGCCATGCCGATCAGGGCGCCGACCGTGACCACGCCGGTGCCGCCGACGCCGGTGACGAGGATGCCATAGGGCTCGGTCGTGCCCGGCCGCTGCGGCTCGGGCAGGGGCGGCATGGCGGTCGCGCCATTGGGCTTCGCACTGCGGCGCTTCTTGAGCGCACCGCCCTTGACGGTGACGAAGCTCGGGCAGAAGCCC
>NZ_JBOHKS010000219.1:0-15650 GCF_050729195.1 Hypericibacter sp. | reverse complement strand
ACTGCGCGCGCGAGACTGGTCCAAAGTAGTCGACGTCAAACATCCGGCTCTCGCCAAACGTCCCGCCTCTACCCGCAGAACCGCCGCCCGCGCATCCCTTCCCAAAATAACAATGTCAAACAGCGAGAAAACCCAATCGCGACCAGCATGTTCTGCCATCCCGGTCGCGTCGGGGAGTGGGCTTATACGCCCGGTGAAACGGTACTGTCAAATCTTTTTGAGACTTTCTTGAAACCCGCAGAAATCCGCCATTTTTGCCCCTAAATCGGGCTCCGAATCGCCGCGTCGCCCGCAGCAATTTCGGCGGTCGATTCTGTCGCAGCCCCAGCCCCGATCCGTTTGCATGGCGTTAACCATACCTGGATAAACCTGTGGAACGCCCTGAATTTGTTACCAAGATATTGATAGAGTGCGAGAATTTCGTGTCAGCGGGGTGCTTTTAAGTTGACAGACCGGTGCATGACTTTGCATGTTGCACGCAAGTCGTTAACCCCGATCGCTTATTAATCTTGAAGTCGGGGTGCACGGGCTTTGGCCGTCGGTGGCGCTCCAGGGGGCGCGGTCGTTCGGGTCGCCACCGAATCAGCAATCTGGATTGAGGGGATAGTGCGTTGACCCCACGCATTCGTTTTATCGGCAGAACGTTCAAGCTCCATGCCGGGAAGTGCGGTTTTGTAGTTGCAGCTCTGACCATGACGCTGCTGTTGCGCGCGACAAGCCCCGACCTGCTCCCGCCGGTCGATGCCGCCGTGCCCCATCAGCGAACCGCCGCCGACAGCACCGCGCTCCCTGCCCCTTCGACCGCTCAAGCGACCGATACGGCTGACGTCGCCGAGGCGACGCCGACCACGAGTTCCGACGACACCAACGCCGCCCAGACCTCATCCGCCGATGCGAGTGCCGCCGACACGAGCGGCGCCGCGCCCGCTGCGGAATCGGAGACGGTTGCGCCCGGCCCCAGCGTGGCCGCACTGCCGGCACCGCGCATTCCCACCAGCGAAGCCGAGGCAACGACGGCGCCCTCCGACGAAACCTCGGATGCGGATCAGAGCGACGGCGTCCTTCCCGACGAGACGATGGGCGAAGCGCCCGTTGCCGGCGACGACGCCGATCCCGCCAGCCCCAGCGCTGCGATCGCACAGACCGTGCAAGTGCAGCGCGGCGACACGCTGATCACCGTGCTGGTCAATGCCGGCGTCAGCCATGACGACGCCTATAGCGCGATCGAAGCGCTGCAGGATCTGTTCGCGCCCAAGGATCTGCGCCCCGGCCAGGAAATCGCGCTGACCTTCTCCGCGCCCGAGAAACAGCATCAGGGCCCGATCGACTTCCAGCTCGTGAGCCTGAGCCTGCAGCCTTCGGTCGATCGCGATCTGCAGGTCACGCGCGCGCTCGATGGCGGCTTCACCGCCTTCGCCATCGACAAGCCCCTGACCCATCGCAACGTCGCCGTGCGCGGCGAGATCCATTCGAGCCTGTTCGAAGCGGCCCAGGATGCGGGCGTGCCCGTCGCGATCATCTCCGCGGCGATCAAGGCCCTCAGCTACGATGTCGACTTCCAGCGCGACATCCAGCCCGGCGATACCTTCGAGTTCGTGTTCGACCGTCTCGACGACGAAGATGGCAATTTGGCGAAGCCGGGCGATCTGCTCTACGCCTCGATCACGCTTTCCGGCAAGACCTACGAGCTCTATCGCTACGAGATGTCGGACGGGTTCGTCGACTACTTCAATCCGAAGGGCGAAAGCGTGCGCAAGGCGCTGCTCCGCACGCCCGTCGACGGCGCGCGCATCACCTCCGGCTATGGCATGCGCAACCACCCGATCCTGGGCTACAGCACGATGCATAAGGGCGTGGATTTCGGCGCCCCGACAGGCACGCCGATTTTCGCCGCGGGCGACGGGGTGATCACCAAGATCGGGCCCTTCAGCAGCTACGGCAACTATATGCAGATCAAGCATAACGCCACCTACGCGACGGCCTATGCCCATATCAGCCGCTTCGCCAAAGGCCTCCATGTCGGCTCGCGCGTGCATCAGGGCGACATCATCGCCTATGTCGGCGCCACCGGCCGCGCCACCGGCCCGCATCTCCATTTCGAAGTGCTGGTGAATGGCAGCCAGGTCAATCCGACCAGCGTCAAGCTGCCCTCCGGCAGCAAGCTGGCCGGCAACGACCTGAAGAAGTTCAAAGCGGCCCTGGGCGAGATGATTGCGCTCAAGGAGCAGCTCGAGGCGGAGCAGATCCAGACCGCCGAGGGAACCGTCCAGTCGCCGGATTGCAGCGCCGCGCCCAATTATAAGGGCTGCCAGTAGCGCCACGGTCCCATCGCGGAGCCCGCTGAAACGACAACGGCGGCGGTTCGAGGGAACCGCCGCCGTTTCGATTCTAGGGCCGCCGTCGAGGCTGCTTAAGCCGCCTTCGCGACCGCCTCGCCATTGACGGTGAGGCCCTTGGCATTGGCGCTCACCTTGACCGTATCACCGTCCGCGATGCGGCCGGCCAGCAGGAGATTGGCCAGCGGGTTCTGCAGCTCGCGCTGAATCACCCGCTTCAGCGGCCGGGCGCCATAGACCGGGTCGTAGCCGGCGTCGGCCAGCCAGGTCTTGGCCTTCTCGTCGAGCTCGATCGCGATCTTGCGCTCGGCCAGCATCGCGACCAGCCGCTTCAGCTGGATCTCGACGATGCCGGCCATCTGCGCCCGTGTCAGGCGGCTGAACAGCAGGATCTCATCGAGCCGGTTCAAGAACTCCGGCCGGAAGGCGCTGCGCACCACCTCCATCACCCGCTCGCGCACCGCCGAGGAGTCCTGCCCTTCGGGCTGGCTCGCCAGGATGTCGCTGCCGAGATTGGAGGTCAGCACGATCAGCGTGTTGCGGAAATCGACCGTGCGTCCCTGACCGTCGGTCAGGCGCCCGTCGTCCAGCACCTGGAGCAGCACGTTGAAGACGTCGGGATGCGCCTTCTCGACCTCGTCGAACAGCACGACCTGATAGGGCCGCCGCCGCACGGCTTCGGTCAAGGCGCCGCCTTCGTCATAGCCGACATAGCCCGGCGGCGCGCCGATCAGGCGCGAGACCGAATGCTTCTCCATATATTCCGACATGTCGATGCGCACCATCGCGTGCTCATCGTCGAACAGGAAGGCCGCGAGCGCCTTGGTCAGCTCGGTCTTGCCGACGCCCGTGGGACCTAGGAACAGGAACGAGCCGATCGGGCGGTTCGGATCCTGCAACCCGGCACGCGCCCGGCGCACGGCGTTGGAGACCGCGACGATCGCCTCTTCCTGGCCGATGACGCGGCTGCCCAGGAGCTGCTCCATCTTCAGGAGCTTGTCGCGCTCGCCCTGGAGCATCTTGTCGACGGGAATCCCGGTCCAGCGCGAGACCACTTCCGCGATCTCGTTCTCGCCGACCACCTCGTTCAGGATGCGGTGCTGCTCGGCATGCTGCGCCTTCTCGAGCTGGCGCAGCAGCTCCGGAATCCGTCCATAGAGCAGCTCGCCCGCGCGGGCGAGATCGCCGCGGCGCTGGGCCTGCTCGGCCTCGGCGCGGGCCTGGTCGATCTGCTCCTTGATCTTCTGCGTGCCCGCCAGCTGATGCTTCTCGGCCTGCCAGGCCGCGGTCAGTTCGGCCGAGCGGCTTTCGAGCTCGCTCAGCTCCTTCTCGAGGGCCTTGAGCCGGTCGACCGACGCCCGGTCGCTTTCCTTCTTCAGGGCCTCGCGCTCGATCTTGAGCTGGATCAGCTTGCGGTCGACCTCGTCGATATTCTCGGGCTTCGAATCCATCTGCATGCGCAGACGGCTCGCCGCCTCGTCGACCAGGTCGATCGCCTTGTCCGGCAGGAAACGGTCGGTGATATAGCGGTTGGACAGCGTCGCCGCCGACACGATCGCGCCGTCGGTGATGCGCACGCCGTGATGGAGCTCGTATTTCTCCTTGAGCCCGCGCAGGATCGAGATGGTCTCCTCGACCGAGGGCTGCGACACCATCACGGGCTGGAAGCGCCGGGCCAGTGCCGCGTCCTTCTCGATATGCTTGCGGTACTCATTGAGGGTGGTGGCGCCGACGCAATGAAGCTCGCCCCGGGCCAGGGCGGGTTTGAGCATGTTGGATGCGTCCATGGCACCTTCGGCGGCGCCGGCACCCACCAGCGTATGCAGCTCGTCGATGAAGAGGATCACCTCGCCCGCCGCGGCCGAGATCTCCTGCAGCACGGCCTTGAGCCGTTCCTCGAACTCGCCGCGGAACTTGGCGCCGGCGACGAGCGCTCCCAGATCGAGCGCCATCAGACGTTTGTTCTTGAGGCTCTCCGGCACGTCGCCATTGACGATGCGCAGCGCCAGCCCCTCGACGATGGCCGTCTTGCCGACGCCGGGCTCGCCAATGAGAACGGGATTGTTCTTGGTGCGGCGCGACAGGACCTGGATGGTGCGGCGGATTTCTTCGTCGCGACCGATCACGGGGTCGAGCTTGCCGTCGCGCGCGGCCTGCGTCAGGTCGCGCGCATATTTCTTCAGGGCCTCGTAATTGTTCTCGGCCGTGGCGCTATGCGCCTGGCGGCCCTGCCGCAGGTCCGCGATCGCCTTTTCCAGCCCCTGGGGCGTGACATTGAGCCGCTTGAGGATCGCGGCGGACGGGGTTCCCGTCGCCAGCGCCAGGGCTTGCAGCAGCCGTTCAGCCGTCACGAAACTGTCGCCGGCCTTCTCGGAGATCGTGCCGGCGCTGTCGAACAGGCGCGCGGTCTCCGGCGCCAGATAGACCTGGCCGGCCCCGCTGCCCTCGACCTTCGGCAGCTTCGCCAATTCGGCTTCGGTATCTTTGAGCGCGCGGGCCGGATCGCCACCCGCGTTGCGAATCAGATTGGCCGCGAGGCCTTCGTTATCATCCAGGAGCACCTTGAGCAGATGCTCGGGCGTGAAGCGCTGATGGCCGGAGCGCAACGCCAAGCCTTGCGCGGACTGGATGAATCCGCGAACGCGTTCGGTGAATTTTTCGAAGTCCATTTGTTTCCCTTGCCCTCTCTCGCCCCGGCCCGGTTTTCCCAGCGCCTCGCGAAGGATGCGAATTTCCGGTCAGGCACCCGCCAGCGCGCCTGACCTGGCCGGTCAGGGTCTATCGGGCCCCAGGGAAATATGGGCGCCGGCCGCAATGACACAAGAGGGGTAGGGACAATTTCGGCCCCCGAAAGAAGCCGCCAGGGGCCAGGGAATCCGCCACCAAGACCCGAATTTCGGCGCTCGGGTGGCCCCCCTTTTCGGGGGATACCGGCCTATTCGCCGGCGGGCTCCGGCGCCTTGTTCGCCGCGCCGTTCATCGGCTGGCCGTCATCTCCGTCATTGTCGCCTTCGTCGTTGTCCCCGCCGGTGCCATCGGGACGGCCCATCTGACGGTTGCGATTCTGGTTCTGCTCGTCGCCGGCATAGGCGTTGATGAGCCGGTAGTAATGCTCGGCATGCTGAAGAAAGTTTTCCGCGGCGATGCGATCGCCCGCGGAGCTGGCATCGCGCGCCAGGGCCAGATACTTCTCCAGCACCTGATAGGCGTTGCCGCGCACGCGGACATCGGGTCCGTTGCTGTCAAAGGTCTGCTGACGCGGATTGAAATGTGGTTTGCGCTGGCCGCGGCCGCGCGAACGCCGGGGATTCGAGCCTTGCCTCATCGCCTTATCGCTTCGCTAGGATACCGTTATTCCCGCTTCCCGGGCGCACGGCGCCAATCGTCAGGGCTGCCGTCGCATCAAATCAAGCATCAGCTTGGGAGGGGTACAGAACGTTGGCCCGGCCCCCTTGGCCGAGCGTCTCGGTTCTGCTTTCCCAACTAACCTAGACGGTCCCCCTACCCTTTCCAACTGTTTTTTTGTCGCCATCGGAGGCCATCACGAGGCATCGCCGATGGCCTCCGAGATCGGCATGCCATTTGCGTAGGACAAGTCCCGCCGCTTCATAAATCGATTGCGCTGCGGGCCCTTGTTCGTCGCCATGCTCGATCACAGCAATGCCACCATCGGCAAGACGCCGCGGCAGCAGCTGCGCCAGTTGGCGGTGCGCATCGAGACCGTCGGCACCGCCATCGAGCGCCAACAGGGGATCGTACCGCGCCACCTCCGGTTCGAGCGTCGCAATCCGGGATGTCGGAATATAGGGGGGATTAGACACAATGATATCGAAGCGCCCGGTAAGACCGGAGTCCCAATCGCCGATCTGAAACCGGGCCCGCCTCTCCAGCCGATTGTGCTCGGCGTTCGCGCCCGCCGTCGCCGCCGCGAGCGGCGCCAGATCGATGCCGATCCCTCGCGCCTGCGGAAATTCGGTGAGCAGCGCCAGCAGCAGACAACCGCTGCCGCAACCGAGATCGAGAATCGACAGCGACGCATCGCGCGACGGCACCGCCTCGAGCACGGCCTCGATCAGCGCTTCGCTGTCGGCACGGGGATCGAGTGTCGCGGCGGAGAGGCCGAAATCCAGACTCCAGAATTCGCGATGGCCGAGAATCCGCGAGACCGGCTCGCGCGCAGCACGCCGCGCGACGAAGCCATCGAAGCGAACCGCCGCATCGGCCGCCACCGGCTGCCGCTCCTCCCCGACGAGATCGCCCCAGGGCCGCGCCATGGCGGCGGCGAGAAGCAGCCGCGCCTCGCGGCGCGCATTCTCGATGCCGGCCCGGCCGAGGCGTTGCTGGCCGATCGCCAGCAGCTCGCCGACAGCGGCGCCCGATGCCCCGTTCATCCTTCCTCGACGAATTCGGCCAGACGCGTCGCCTGATCGTCGGCGGTCAGCGAGTCGATCAGCTCGTCGAGCCCGTCGCCCTCCATCACATCCTCGATCTTGTAGAGGGTGAGGTTGATGCGGTGGTCGGTGACGCGACCTTGCGGGAAATTGTAGGTGCGGATGCGCTCGGAGCGGTCGCCCGAGCCGACCTGGCTCTTGCGCGAGGCGGCGCGCTCGGCATCGCGCTTGTTGCGCTCCATCTCGAACAACCGCGCGCGCAACACCTTCATGGCCTTGGCCTTGTTCTTGTGCTGCGATTTCTCGTCCTGCTGCTGCACCACGAGGCCGGTCGGGATATGGGTGATCCGCACCGCGCTGTCGGTGGTGTTGACCGACTGGCCGCCCGGGCCCGAGGCCCGGAACACGTCGATCCGCAGCTCCTTCTCCTCGATCTGGATATCGACCTCTTCGGCTTCGGGCAGCACGGCCACGGTTGCGGCCGACGTATGGATCCGTCCGCTGCCTTCCGTCGCCGGCACGCGCTGGACGCGATGAACGCCCGATTCGAACTTGAGTCGCGCGAACACGCCGCGGCCGGTGATCTCGGCGATCGCCTCCTTATAGCCGCCGATGCCGGTCTCGTTGAGGCTGATGAGCTCGAACTTCCAGCCATGCAGCTCGGCATAGCGGTTATACATGCGGAAGAGCTGCGCCGCGAACAGGGCCGCCTCCTCGCCGCCGGTCCCGGCGCGCACCTCCAGGAGGGCGTTGCGGTCGTCGGTCTCGTCCTTGGGCAGCAGCAGGACCTTGAGGCGCTGATCGATCTCGGCGAGCCGCGCCTTGGCGGCGCGCAGTTCCTCTTCGGCCAGGGACCGCATCTCGGGCTCGGCCGCCGCATCCTGACTCAGGCTCGCAAGGTCGTCGGCCTCTCCGCGCGCCTTGCGCAGCTCGAGGATGGCTTCGACGGTGGGGGCCAGGCTCGAATATTCCTTCGCCATGCGCGCGAATCCCTGCGCGTCGCGCTTGCCCTCGGCCGCGAGCGCCTCGGCCAGCTCCTCATGCCGGCGCACCACCCGTTCGAGTTTCAGATCCAGATTCACTTCGTTTCCTTCTCCGAGCCGTCCAGCCCGAACAGCCGTTCCATCAGCTTCGCCAGGGCCGATGCATCCTTGCCCTCGATCGCGCCAAGCGCGCGGTTCGGCCGCTGCAACAGCCGGTCGACCAGGATCCGGGTCGCCTTCTCGGCATCGCCGCCGGCGGCCGCCAGGGCCTTCAGCCGCTCGGTCTCGAACAGGGCCTGCAGCGCCGGCAGGGCCGCCGGGTCGGCGCGGCGCCTTTCGAACTTGGCGGTTTCCTCCGCCAGGATCTGCACCGCCTTTTCGGCGGCGCTGCTGCGCAGGGCGGCGGTGCCGCGCGGCGTGCGCCCCTCCATCGCGAGGCGCTCGAGATCGTCGAGATCATAGCGAAAGGCGTCGTCGAGTTCGCCGACCGCGGGCTCGATATCCGGCGGCAGGGCTGCGTCAAAGAGCAGCATCGGCTTGTGCCGGCGTGTCTTGAGCGCCGCCTTGATCATGTCCTTCGTCACCATCACGCGGCCGGCGCCGACCGCGGCGATCACGATATCGGACCCGGCCAACGCCGCGTCAAGCTCGGCCCAGTCGCGGAAATGGCTGGAGAGCCGGCGCGCCACCAGCTCCGCACGGGCAGCGGCCGGATGAGTGACGGTCAGGCTCGCGAGCCCGCCCTTCTTCAGCTCGACCGCCATCATCTCGCCCATCTCGCCGATCCCGAGCATGAGCGCCCGGCAACGCGCGAGATCGCCGAAGAGCTCGCGCGCCACGTCGATCGCGGCGGCCGCCATCGACACCGGCTGATCGGCCAGCGGCGTCTCGCTGCGGATGCGCTGGGCTGCCAGATAAGCCGCCTGCAACATCGCCTCGAGTTCGGGCCCTACCAGGCCAGCCGCGCTGGCGGCGCGATGATTGGCCTCGAGCTCGCCCAGGATCTGCGGCTCGCCCAGGACCGGACTGTCGAGCGATGCCGCGACCGAGAAGAGATGGCGCAGCGCCACCATGCCGCGCCGCTCGAAGGACTGGGCCGAGACGAGCTCGGGCGTCAGGCCCGCGGTCGCCGCCAGGACAGCGCGCAGCGTGGCGGCCGCCCCGGCCGCGTCGGCGTGAAAGACATAGAGCTCGCAGCGATCGGAGGTGACGACCGCGAGCGCCTGGGCGAAGCCTTCCTGCTTCAGGCGCTGCAGGATCGTGGGTGCGGCGCCGGCGTCGAGGAACAGCCGCTCGCGCAGCGCCGTCGTCGCGCCGCGATGGCTGGCGCCGACCAGCAGCAATTCCTGGACCGAGGCGTGGGTGCTCTGAGGTTCCGGCATCGGCCGGCCCCGCTAACGGTAACCGGCGAGGCGATCCTTGAGCGCGTCGAGCGCGACAGTTTCCTGCGACCCCTTATCGAGGTCGCGGAGCGTGACGACGCCGCTCTTGAGCTCATCCTCGCCCATCAGCAGGGCGACAGAAGCGTTGAGACGATTGGCCCGCTTGAGCCGCTTGCTCATATTGCCGCCATAGCCGAGCTCGACGGCGAAGCCCGCCTTGCGCAGATCATGCGCGAGCTTGAGGGCCGGGGCTTGCGCGTCGTCGCCGACCGGCACCACCGCCAGGGGACGGCGCGCGGACGGCGTTTCGGCCAGCATCATCGCCAGCCGCTCGATGCCCGAGGCCCAGCCCACGCCCGGCGTGGCGGGCCCGCCCATGGTCTCGATCAGCCCGTCATAGCGCCCGCCGGCCATCACCGTGCCCTGCGCGCCCAGCGTGTCGGTCACGAACTCGAACGCCGTGTGGCAGTAATAGTCGAGCCCGCGCACCAGACGCGGACTGACGCGGTAGGGAATGCCCAGCGCGTCGAGGCCGCGGGTTACGGCGGCGAAGAAATCGCGGCTCGCCTCATTGAGATAGTCGCCGAAGAGCGGCGCCTCGGCCACGATGCGCCGGTCGCCCTCATCCTTGGAATCGAGGATGCGCAGCGGATTGCGCTCGAGCCGGTCGCGCGATTCCTGCGAGAGCTTGTCGCGATGGCTGCCGAAATACCGCACCAGCTCGGTGCGATAGGCCTGGCGGCTCTCGCCGTCGCCGAGACTGTTGATCTCGAGCGTGATGCGGTCGGACAAGCCCAGCTCGGACAGGATGCCATGGCCGGTCGCGATCACTTCCACGTCGCCGGCCGGCTCCTTCACGCCCAGAAGCTCGATGCCGATCTGGTGGAACTGCCGCAGGCGGCCCTTCTGCGGGCGCTCATAGCGGAACATCGGCCCGTGATAGAAGAATTTGAGCGGCAGATGCTGGGCGAGGCCACCCGAGATGAGCGCGCGCGCCACGCTGGCGGTGCCTTCGGGCCGCAAGGTCAGGCCTTCGCCGCCGCGATCCGTGAAGCTGTACATCTCCTTGGTCACGATGTCGGAGGTATCGCCCAGGGTACGCTTGAACACTTCCGAGAATTCGAAGATCGGCGTCTCGATCTCCAGATAGCCGAAGCGCTCCGCCACCTCGCGCGCGGTCTCGACCACGCGGCGGTGACGGCGCATGTCTTCAGGCAGGAGATCGTGCGTGCCGCGAACGGGCTGCAGCGTCGTCAATGCAAAGCTCCCAGGGGAATGCTCTTGGGCGCCGCTATTCGGCGGCGGATTTGGCGCCCGAAGCCTCGGCCGCGGCGGCTGCCGCCTTGGCAGCTTCGATTTCGGCTGCCTTCTTTTCGATCAGATCGACCAGATGATCGACGATGTCGGCGTCCTTCAGGCGGTGATGCGGCACACCCGCGATATAGACCTGATGCGTGCCGTTGCCGCCGCCGGTGAAGCCGATGTCGGTCTCGCGCGCCTCGCCCGGCCCGTTCACCACGCAGCCGATGACCGAGACGGTCATGGGTGTGCTGATATGGGCGATGCGCTGCTCCAGCCGCTCGACGGTCTTGATGACCTCATATTGCTGGCGCGCGCAGGACGGGCAGGAAATGATGTTCACGCCGCGATGGCGCAGCCCCAGCGACTTCAGCATGTCGAAGCCGACCTTGATCTCCTCGACCGGATCGGCCGAGAGCGACACGCGGATGGTGTCGCCGATGCCGGCCCAGAGCAGCGAGCCCATGCCGATCGACGATTTCACCGTGCCGGAGCGGAAGCCGCCCGCCTCGGTGACGCCGAGATGGAGCGGATAATCGCAGGCATCGGCCAGGCCCTGATAAGCCGCGACCGCCAGGAACACATCCGAGGCCTTGACGCTGATCTTGAACTCGAAGAAGTCGTTATCCTCGAGAATCTTCGCGTGGGTGAGCGCGCTCTCGACCATGGCTTCGGGGCAGGGCTCGCCATAGCGCTCCAAAAGCTCACGCTCGAGGCTGCCGGCATTGACGCCGATGCGCATCGAGCAGCCATGATCCTTCGCCGCCTTGACGACTTCCTTCACACGCTCGGCCGAGCCGATATTGCCCGGATTGATGCGCAGACAGGCGGCACCCGCCTTGGCCGACTCGATCGCGCGTTTGTAGTGGAAATGGATGTCGGCCACGATCGGCACCTTCGAGGCGCGGACGATCTCGCCCAGCGCCGCGGTCGATTCCACGTCGGGGCAGGAGACGCGCACGATGTCCGCGCCCGCCGCCTCCAGCTCCTGGATCTGCGCGATCGTCGCCTTGGCATCGGCCGTCAGCGTGTTGGTCATGGATTGCACCGTGATCGGCGCATCCCCGCCGACCCGCACGGAGCCGACTCTGATCTGCCGGCTCTTCCGCCGGCTGATGTCGCGATAGGGGCGAACGCTCATCGAGGTCCTCGAAATTCCACTGAAACAGGGTCGCGCGAACGGCATGGCGGCCGACCCGGCGGTTTGGGCGCCAAGATGCGCTTCCCCACCGATAAGATCAAGTATTGCCAACCCCATGAAGTGATTAGGGTATTGCCGATCCGCCCAGCAGCCGGTTGGGGTCGAGCGAGATCCCGCGCCGGACCACGCCCACCGGACCCAGCGATGGCACCTTCTTGCCATCGACCATGATGTCGAGCCCGCCGGCATTGCCGGTCGAGAGCGTCAGGGTCGGATCGTTGGGCACCAGATAGCGATCGCCGGTCCGCAAGACCCGGGTCCAGACCTCCTGGGTGGCGCTGCTGACCTGCACCCAGGCTTCCTGGCGCGCGACCAGGATGACGCGGGATTGGCCATTGGTGACGCCGTAATCCTGGCCCTTCGGCAGCGAATCCTCGCTGACGGCGGGTGCGGGCGGCGGCGCAGGCGGGGCCGTGCTGGTCGATGCCTGTTGGGTCGTCGTCGGGGCCGTGGTCGAGGCCGGCGGTGTCGTCGTGGCCGCCGCGGCGGCGGCCGCATTCGAGAGGCCGGTGGCGCTCGGCGCCGTCGTGGTCGCGATGGAGGGCGTGGTGATGGTCGGCGTCTCGGTCGGTGAGGTATCGAGCGACGGTGCCTCGACGATCTCCTGATCGTCGGTGCCCTGCGCGCCCTCGGTGCCGGCCTGTCCCTCGGCGGGGGTGTCGGTCGCGGCATCGGCGTCGTCGGGGGCAGGCGGCACCTCGTCCTCGTCCGCGCCAGCCGGTGACGAATTGTCGGGCGCCATGGCGATGGCGGCGGCCGCCTGCTCGTCCGAGGTGGTGGCGACACCAGCGGTGGTCTCGCCGTTGCCGGTGGCGGCGGGGACCGGGGCCGCGTTCGAGCTGTCGGTCGCGGCCGGTGCCGCCGGCTCGACGGGCGCCGGCGTCTGGATGGTCGGGTTGGCGGTGCTGACCGAGGTCGCGGGCGTTTCCGCCGGCGGCGGCGCACCGCTGCCCAACAGATTCTTCAGCTCCGTCGGCACTTCCGGAATGAGGCCCGCGAGGCTGCGCTCGCGATCCGACATGTAGAACCAGGTGCCATAGCAGACGCCGACGATCACGATCGCCATCAGCACGATGGCGCCGCCCGGAATCTTTCCTTCGGCGGGCGTCACGGGGAAGACGAGCTGGGTTCGGCGCCCCAACTCTTCCACTTCCTCGCGGAAGCGCCGGACGATGTCGGGACCGTCGAGTCCCAGGAAATCGGCATAGGAGCGCACGAATCCCACCGCATAGGTGGTGCCCGGCAGCGAGCCGAAATCGCCTTCCTCGATGGCGCGCAGATAGACCGCGCGGATGCGCAGCTGCTGCGACACGCTCTGGAGGTTCCGTCCCGTGGCCTCGCGCGCCGTACGCAGGAGCGCGCCCACGCGGCTGCCGGTCCGATCGGCGCCCCTGTCGCTCATGCCCGCGTGCAAATCTTCCGCCATGCCACCGCTCAATGCTCTGGAGCCGGATGCGGAATTCCGGCGCGCTCGATTGCTTTCGGGACCGACCCGGCTCTTACGGCCATGCTCGCGGTCCCGCCACCACTTGCCACAGGCGAAGCTAGCAAATCCGGCCCTGCAACGCCAACGGGGGCACTCTGTCCGGCCAAGGTAAACAGTGGGTTAGCGAAAAGTCAGACGCCCTTGCCGGCCTCGCCGAAACTGGCCTCGCGCGCGCTGAGCGCCGCGACCGCTTGCCCCACCAGCGCCTCGAGGATCGCCCGCGTCGGCTGCTCCTCGGTCACCATGCCGACGCTCTGGCCGGCCATGACGGAGCCGTTCTCGACATCGCCATCGATCACGGCCCGGCGCAGGGCGCCCGCCCAGAAATGCTCGATCTCGAGCTGGGCCGCCTTCTGGTCCAGCTCACCGCGATCGACCCGCTCGATCACGGCCCGCTGGGCTTCGAGGAAGCGCTTCGTCGCCGCGTTGGCGAGGGCGCGCACCGGAATCACCGGGAAGCGCGGGTCGAGCTGGATCGACAGCACGGCATCGCGCGCCGCGGCGCGGATGAAGGCCTGCTTGAATTTGGCATGGGCGATCGATTCGGTGGCGCAGACGAAGCGCGAGCCGAGCTGAACGCCGGACGCCCCCATCTCGAGATAGCCCAGGATCGCCTCGCCGCGGCCGATGCCGCCGGCGACGAACACCGGAACCTCGCGGATCGCGGGCAGGATTTCCTGCGCCAGCACCGAGGTCGAGACCGGACCGGTATGGCCGCCCGCTTCCATGCCTTCGATGATGATGGCGTCCGCACCGCTCTTGACCAGCTTGCGCGCGATCACGAGCGCCGGCGCGAAGCACATAACCTTGGCACCGCCCTGGCGCACGCGCTGGATCGCGGCCCCCGGCGGCAGCCCGCCCGCCAGCACCACATGCCCGACCTTGTGATCGAGGCAGACCTCGATCAGCGCCATGAGCTCGGGATGCATGGTGATGACATTGACGCCGAACGGCCGGTCGGTGAGCTTCGCGGTCGCCGCGATCTCGGCGCTGAGGAGCGCCGGCGACATCGAGCCCGTCGCGATCACGCCAAAGCCGCCCGCATTTGAAATCGCCGAGACCAGGTTGCGCTCGGACACCCAGGTCATGGCGCCGCCCATGATCGCGCGGTCGCAACCGAGGAACTCCCGGCCCCGGCCCCAGAGCCGGTCGAGATGGGCCCGCGCGATCGGTTGGCTCATCGCATCAGGCCGCGTCGAGACCGTAAGCGGTGTGGAGCGCGCGCACAGCCAGCTCGGTATATTCCTCGGCCACCAGCACGCTCACCTTGATCTCGGAGGTCGAGATCACCTGGATATTGATGCCCTTCTCCGCCAGCGCCTTGAACATGCGCTGCGCCACGCCGGCATGGCTGCGCATGCCGAGGCCGATGACCGACACCTTGACCACGTTCGAATCCGGCACCAGCGCCTGATATCCCAGCGCCACGCGGCGATCCTCGAGCACCTTCTTGGCGCGCTCCAGATCGGCCTTGGTCACGGTGAAGGTCAGGTCGGTGAACTGGCCGCCCTCGGACACGTTCTGGACGATCATGTCGACATTGATGTTGTGATCGGCCAGCGGCCCGAAGATGGCGGCGGCCACGCCCGGGCGATCGGGCACGCGGACCAGCGTGATCTTCGCCTCGTCGCGGCTATAGGCGACGCCGGTTACGATTTCCTGTTCCACGATCTCATCCTCATCAACGACCAGCGTGCCGGGTTTGTCTTCGAAGCTCGACAGGACCTGCAGGCGGACCCGGTGCTTCATCGCCATTTCGACGGAGCGGATCTGCAGCACCTTGGCGCCTTGCGACGCCAGCTCGAGCATTTCCTCATAGGCGATCTTATCGAGCTTTCGGGCCTTCGCAACGATGCGAGGGTCGGTGGTATAGACCCCGTCCACATCGGTGAAGATATCGCAGCGATCGGCCTTCAGGGCCGCGGCCAGCGCCACCGCCGAAGTGTCCGAGCCGCCGCGGCCCAAGGTGGTCACGCGGTTGTCGGGGCCCACGCCCTGGAAGCCGGCGACGACGGCCACCTGGCCTTGCGCGAAGCGGCGCTCGATCTCGGCCGTGTCGATCCGCTCGATGCGGGCCTTGCCATGGGCGTCGTCGGTATGGATCGGGATCTGCCAGCCGACCCAGGAGCGCGCCGAGACGCCGATCTCCTGCAGCGCCAGCGCCAGCAGACCGCTGGTCACCTGCTCGCCGGTCGCCACCACCACGTCATACTCGCGCGCGTCATGAAGGCGCGCGATCTCGCTGGTCCAGGTCACGAGCTGGTTGGTCACGCCGGACATCGCCGACACGACCACCGCCACCTCATGGCCGGCGTCGACCTCGCGCTTCACCCGTTTGGCGACGGATTTGATACGTTCGACATCGGCCACCGAGGTGCCGCCGAACTTCATGACGATGCGCGATCGATTCAACCGGGGTCCCCTGAGATCTGGACGCGCGGGGGGTGGGCAGAGCGATCACCCTGGCTTCCGGACGGGTTCGCCGGTTGCCGCGCGCGCGGCGCGTATCCATACTCATTTGCCTATGCCGAGGCAAGGAAAAGCGGCCCCGTTGCCCCCAGGGGCCGGCCGT
>NZ_JBOHKS010000218.1:0-3764 GCF_050729195.1 Hypericibacter sp. | reverse complement strand
ACAAGAGATACAGCGACGATCCGAGGACTTAAGATTGGCTGAAGCCCGAGAAACTAGGTCCGGCGCCATTGTAGATGCAATCCGTCAAGCGCCCCATGATCTCGTGCGGTCACGTGCGGATCTAAGGAAATCATCAGAGAAGCTAAAGAGAATCCTAGAGGTCGCAGCCGCGCGCATTGAGGGAATGTCAGAAGGGCGCCTTCGAGCGCGTGTTAAAGAGGAAACCCTTCCATCCGAGTTTCTCGAAGCGATCAAAGATATCTACGAAAACAATCGCATTCGTGAACTGCCAAACAGATGTGAAGACAAGGTAGCCGAAATTCTTTCGGATGGTGGATTGAATGCGTGGGATCGTTGGCTCGATCAAATAGTCACTACCTATCGATCTAAAGTTGCGCTCGGAGATCTCGGGCAACCTGGGGAGTCACTACTGAAACAAACCGAGTCAGTATTCATGCTGCCTGGCGGGCTCACCGAGAATCAAGTGAGAGGCATTTTCGACCGGCTCGATGACACGCGAGTCGCAAAGGTCTTAAACGCCGTAGTTCGCGCGTTTATCGACTTCGAGTACAAGGACATCGACGGCGTTTACATCGTTTTCGAGAAGGCGTCGCCAGGGCAGCAAGCGGCGGCGCTCCTTCATTTGTTGCTGAGGCAGGAAGCGGGCACTCTGATTATCGATCAGCCCGAGGATGACCTCGACAATCGAGAGATTATGTCGATCGCGCACTTGCTGCAGCAATCGAAATCAAAGCGGCAACTCCTATTCAGCACACATAGTCCGAATCTGGTTGTCAATGGTGACGCAGATAAGATTATCGCGCTGCGACCGGGAGCGGCGGAAGATGTAGATGGAACCACTCTTCCAAGGGTAGGAATTGACTGTGATGGGGCAATAGAAACCGACTCGGTTCGCAGATCAATAACTTCCACCATGGAAGGGGGCGAGGCGGCATTCGAACTCAGGGCGCGAAAGTACGCGATGCTGCCTTAGGTGGGCTGGCAACAAGTCCCGTTGACGAGGGGGCCTAGGGGCTCTGGGCTAACCTACAAGTGTCACAGCGGGTGCATTTCGAATTACTCGAAATGCCCCTCGAACGAGGTGATCGGCGGTCTTGCAGCCGGATCTGTCACAATGTCGAGGACGGTGACCTCGTTCGAGGCGAAGGCTTCCTGCAGCGCCGGGGCGATGTCCTGGGCACGCTCGATGCGGATGCCGCGGCAGCCGCAGGCGCGCGCGATCATGGCGTGATCGACGGGCTCGAAGAAGACGGCGCTGGTATGGTCGCCGAAGATCACATCCTCGGCGTCCTTCTGATAGCCCAGGATCTGGTTGTTGAGCACGGCCAGAACGACCGGCAGCTTGTTGCGTCGCGCGGTCTCGAGCTCGGACCAGACATGGGCAAAGCCGCCATCGCCGGCGAGGCAGAAGACCGGCGCATCGGGCCGCGCCAGCTTGGCGCCGATCGCCATCGGCAGGCCCCAGCCGAGGCCGGCCATGCCGCGCGGTGTCAGGAAGCGCTGGCCGGCTTTGCGCGCATGCAGGAAGTTGGCCGACCAGATCGAGGAATAGCTCGCGTCGGCGACAACGATATGGTCCGGCGTCAGGATCTTGTCGAGCTCGCCCATGACGCGCTCCGGCCGGATCGGCGCCGCGTCGGAATGGACCATCGACTGCGCCTCGGCCTCGTGCCGGCGCCTGCCGTCGGCGATGCGGCCTTCGAGCGCGGCGCGGGCCGCCTTGCGCTTGGCCAAATCGCGCTTGCGCAAGGCCTCGGTCAGCGCCTGTAGCGTTAGCTTCGCGTCGCCGACGAGCCGCAGCGCCTCGTAATTGCGCCCCACCTCCTGCCCGTCGATATCGAGATGGATGATCTGCGCGCCCTTGGGCAGCAGCTTCCAGGAATCGGTGCCGTTCTGGTTGGTGCGGTTGCCGACCAGCAGGATGACGTCGGCCTCGTCGATCAGCGGGCGCTGATAGCGCGTCATGCCGCGCGGGCCCATGAAATAGCCGATGACGCCGAGGCTCAAGGGATGGGTCTCGGCGACCGTGCCCTTGCCCATGGTGGTGGTCGCGACCGGCAGATGCGCCGTCTCCTGCAGTGCCGCCAGCGCGTCATGCGCACCCGAGCTGTGGACGCCGCCGCCGGCATAGATCAGTGGGCGCTTGGCCTTGGCCAGGAGATCGGCGGCGCGCTCGATCTGCGCCGGGTCGGCCAGGCTGCGATCGATCGGATAGGAGCCAAGCCGCTCGGCGCGCGAGGAGGCCGCGACCGAGGTCTCGTTGATCAGGTCGTAGGGCACGAGCAGCACCGCCGGCCCGGGCCGGCCGGTAGTCGCCGCCGTGAAGGCCATGTCGACATAATCGTCGATGCGGTCGCTGGTGCCGATCTTCCGCATCCATTTCGACACGCCCTTGAAGAGGTCGAACTGGTTCAGCTCCTGGAAGGCGTTCTTGTCGGCCGCGCGGCGATCGACATCCTGGACCAGCGCCACCACCGGCACCGAGGCCGTCAGGGATTCGGCGAGGCCCGGCACCAGCAGGGTCGCGGCCGGGCCGTTCTGCGCGGTGACGACGCCGACCTTGTGCGAGATGCGCGCATAGGCGTCGGCCATGACGGCGCCGGCATTCTCGGTGCGGTAGGTGACCTGGCGGATGGCGAAATCGGGCGTGGCGAGGAAGAGCGCACTCGGAATGCTCTGGCCGAAGACGATCTCCACGCCATGGCGCTTGAGCGCGCCGGCGAAGGTCTGGGCCGCGGACTGGTTCGAGGGCAGGGGCTTGCGGTCGGGCATTGGTCTTTCTGATCCGGTGATGAAGCGAGCTTGCGATAAAATTGGGCTCTACCAGAGCGAGCCGGCGGCGATGGTGATGTCCTCGGCGGCGATGCCGAAGGCGTCGTCATGGCAGAGGAAGGCCGCCAGATTGCCAATCTCTTCCGGCTCGATGATCCGCTTCTGCGGGTAGGTCTGGGCGATGGCGGCGATCATCTCTTCCTCGCTGCGCGTATCGCCGTCGCGCGCCTTCATGGTCTTGAGGGTGGAGCGCAGCATCCGCGTATTGACGAAGCCGGGATTGATCGCGTTGCAGGTGACGCCATGAGCGGCGCCTTCCAGCGCCACGCAGCGCGTCAGCCCCAGGATGCCGGCCTTCGACGAGCAATAGGCGGCATTGTCCTTGGCGCCGACATTGGCGGCGGTGGAGGCGATATTGACGATGCGGCCCCATTTGCGCTCGATCATGCCGGGCAGGCAGCGCTTGATGGTGCGGTAATAGCCGGTGAGGTTGGTGTCGATGATGTTGAGCCAGGTCTCGTCGGGATGGCCCACCATCGGCTGCTCGGCGGCGATGCCGGCGGAGTTGATCAGGATGTCGATCTTGCCGAATTCCTTCTCGGTCGCGGCCACGAAGGCGTCGCAAGATTCGTTCGAGCGCACATCGAGATCGAGCCCGACCGCGCGAACGCCCTTGGCCTCGATCTCCTTGCAGACGCCCTTCAATTCCTGCTCGGCCGGAAAATAGCTGTCCTGGCCCCGCGGCACGGGGCCGTGCGAGGCCAGATAGGAGCCGATCGCCACATCGGCGCCGCGCGCCGCCAGCGCCAGCGCGATGGCGCGGCCCTGGCCCGAAGCCCCGCCCGTGACCATGGCGGCCCGGCCGGACAGATAGCGATCCACCATGAATTCTTCCTTTTTCCTGCTATCGATGCCGCTTCCAGATCTCAACGCAAGTTCCCCTCCCCCTACCCCCTCCCGCAAGGGGAGGG
>NZ_JBOHKS010000217.1:0-29176 GCF_050729195.1 Hypericibacter sp. | reverse complement strand
GGACCCAGGCGCCGCGCCATGTCGCTCACGCGCCGGTCGAGATCAATGCCCAGCGTCTGCAGCCTTTCTTCCTGGCCGTCGTCGCAGGCGATCTCATAGGGCCGTCCGTTGAGCGATAGCGTTACGGTCGCCATGAGCGCCCTTTCTCCAGTCGAGGGGTTCAGACTTCGGCCGCGGCCTTCAGCCGCGCGATGATCTGGTCGATTCGGCTGTAGACGCTGCGCGCCTCGCCCTGAAGCGCGCTATGCGCGGCTCTCAGAGCGTTCAGTTCCGACTCGATGGCGCTGCGGTCGGCATGGGAATGGCGCTCGCGCGAATCGATCGCCTGCTCGAGGCGTTGTAACGCCACATCCAGATGGTCCAGCGCCTGCGCGAGCCTTGTCATGCGGTCGTTCCCGAATAAGCCCTTGATCCGGCCCGCAACGCAGCCGGAAAAACGGCTTCCGATCCGTTCTTCACTCGCGAGCATAGGGGGCGGCGGAACGCCGCGTCAACGCCGCCTGCCGCCCGCCCGACATCGTGCCCGGCGCCGGCCACGCTGCCGGGCGCTTCTTACGGGCTCCAAGGGTTGACGCAAGGTCGGGCGGGCGGCATGTTCCGGGCGCACCGCCGCCGGGAGGCCTACGAACCCGCGCTGGCGGCCGTCGAAGCCCCCGCTCCCGACCCTTGGCAATATCCTCATGGACACGGCTGTGCCCTCATCGTCTCCCGCTTCCGGCGCCTCTTTGCATCCGACTTATCCGGCCAGTGCCAAGAACATGGCCAACGCCATCCGCGCCTTGTCGATGGATGCCGTCGAGAAGGCCGCCTCGGGTCATCCCGGCATGCCGATGGGCATGGCCGATGTCGCGACCGTGCTCTGGAGCCGCTTCCTCAAATTCGATCACGCGCATCCGCACTGGCCCGACCGCGACCGCTTCGTGCTCTCCGCCGGCCACGGCTCGATGCTGCTCTACAGCCTGCTCTATCTGACCGGTTTCGCCGACATGACGATCGACGAGATCCGGCGCTTCCGCCAGCTCGGCAGCCGCACCGCCGGCCATCCCGAATATGGCCATGCGGCCGGCATCGAGACGACGACGGGCCCGCTGGGTCAGGGCATCGCCAACGCGGTCGGCATGGCGCTGGCCGAGCGACTGGAGAACGCGCGTTTCGGATCCGAGCTGGTCGATCACCACACCTATGCGATCGTCGGCGATGGCTGCCTGATGGAAGGCATCAGCCATGAGGCGATCTCGCTCGCCGGCCATCTCAAGCTCAACCGCCTGATCGTGCTGTGGGACAACAACAGCATCTCGATCGACGGGCCGACCTCGCTCTCCGTCTCCGACGACCAGCTCGGCCGCTTCAAGGCCAGCGGCTGGAACACCGCATCGGTCGACGGCCATGATCCCGAAGCCGTCGCCGCCGCGATCGAAGCCGCGCAGAAGAGCGACCGCCCGACCTTTATCGCCTGCAAGACCATCATCGGCTTCGGCGCGCCCAAGAAGGCCGGCACCGCCGCGACCCATGGCGCGCCCCTGGGCGCCGAGGAAGTCGCCGGTGCGCGTGAGAAGCTGGGCTGGCCCTACCCGCCCTTCACCGTGCCCGAAACGATCCTCAATGCCTGGCGCCAGGCGGGATCTCGCGGCAGCGCGGCCTATGACGCCTGGACCAAGCGCCACCACGCGCATAAGAACCGCGCCGAGTTCGACCGCCAGCAATCGGGCGAGCTGCCGGCCGCCTTCGCGGCGACCATCGAGGCGACCAAGAAGGCCGTCTCGGCGGAAGCGCCCAAGCTCGCGACCCGCCAATCCTCGCAGCGCGTGCTCGAGGCGCTCTCGCCGATCATGCCGGAGCTCCTCGGCGGCTCGGCCGATCTCACCGGCTCGAACAACACCAAGGCCAAGGACATGGCGCCGGTGACCGCCGAGAATTACGGCGGCCGCTACATCTATTACGGCGTGCGCGAGCATGGGATGGCGGCGGCGATGAACGGCATCGCGCTCCATGGCGGCTTCGCGCCCTATGGCGGCACCTTCCTGGTCTTCACCGATTATTGCCGTCCCGCGATCCGTCTCTCGGCGCTGATAGGCCAGCGTGTCATTTATGTGATGACGCATGATTCGATCGGCCTCGGCGAGGATGGCCCGACCCATCAGCCGGTCGAGCATCTGGCGGCCTTGCGGGCGATTCCGAACCTGCTGGTCTTCCGCCCCTGCGACACGGTCGAGACCGCGGAATGCTGGGCCCTCGCTCTGGCCGAGCACCATGCGCCCTCGATCCTGGCCTTGACGCGCCAGGCGGTGCCGACCTTGCGCACCAAGCACACCGAGGAAAATCGCTGCGCCCAGGGCGGCTATGTGCTGCAGGAAGCGACGCATCCGCGCCAGGTGACCCTGATCGCCACCGGCTCGGAGGTCTCGATCGCCGTCGAGGCCCGGAGCCGGCTCGAGGCCGACGGGATCGGCACCGCGGTGGTCTCGATGCCCTCCTGGGAATTGTTCGACCGCCAGCCGGCCGCCTATCGCGAGGATGTGCTGGGCGCCACTGCCGTGCGCGTCGCGATCGAGGCGGCCTCGGTCTTCGGCTGGGAGCGCTATGTCGGCCCGCGCGGGGCCGTCATCGGCATGACCGGCTTCGGCGCCTCGGCACCCGCGACCGATCTCTACAAGCATTTCGGCATCACCGCCGAGGCGACCGTGAAGGCCGCCAAGGCGCGACTCTGATCCCATCACCTCCCCCTTGACGGGGGAGGTCGGCGCGCTGCGCCGGGAGGGGGTGGCACACCGCCCCTCGCAAGCGACGTCTAGAATCAACAAAGGAGTTCGCCCATGACCGTTCGCGTCGCCATCAACGGCTTCGGCCGCATCGGCCGCCTGGTGCTCCGCGCCATCCTCGAGAGCGGGCGCAAGGACATCGAGGTGGTCGGCCTCAACGATCTGGGCCCGGTCGAGACCAACGCGCATCTCTTGCGCTACGACACGGTCCATGGCCGCTTCCCCGGCACGGTGCAGACGAAAGAGGGCGCGATCGACGCCGGCCGCGGCTGGATGACGGTCACGGCCGAGCGCGATCCGGCGAAGCTCCCCTGGGCCAAGCTCGGCGTCGAGATCGCGCTGGAATGCACCGGCATCTTCACCACGAAGGAAGCGGCCTCGAAGCATCTCGAAGCCGGCGCCAAGCGCGTGCTGATCTCGGCCCCGGCCACCGGCGCCGACCTCACCGTGGTCTATGGCGTCAATCACCAGAAGCTCGACAAGTCGCACAAGATCGTCTCGAACGCCTCCTGCACCACCAACTGCCTGGCACCGGTCGCAGCCGTGCTGCACAAGGCGATCGGCATCGAGCGCGGCTTCATGACCACGATCCACAGCTACACCGGCGACCAGCCGGTGCTCGACACGCTGCACAAGGATCTCCACCGCGCCCGCGCCGCCGCGCTCTCGATGATCCCGACCACCACGGGTGCCGCCAAGGCCGTGGGCCTGGTGCTGCCCGAGCTCAACGGCAAGCTCGACGGCACCTCGATCCGCGTGCCGACGCCCAATGTCTCGCTGGTGGATTTCAAGTTCGACGCGGCCCGGGAGACTTCGGTCGAGGCGGTCAACAAGGCCATCGTTGAAGCCGCCGCGAACGGCCCGCTCAAGGGCATCCTCGCCACCAACGACCAGCCGCTGGTGAGCTCGGACTTCAATCACAATCCCGCCAGCTCGACCTTCGACCTCAAGCAGACGCAGGTGATCGAGGGCCGCTTCGTGCGCGTCCTCGCCTGGTACGACAATGAGTGGGGCTTCTCCAACCGCATGAGCGATACCGCGGTGGCGATGGGCAAGCTGGGATAGGCGATCCACGCAACGAGAAAGACGCAACGGCCGCTCCTGGTAATCCCAAGAGCGGCCGTTTTCATTTTACCTGGGTAAGTTTCAACGCCCTTAGCAAAGCCGCCGGACTCTGTTCCTGCATTTGTTATGACCGGGTCAGCCATCCGCGTTTCAAGGCCAAGACGCTTCCGGGGCCGTGCGCGGCCGCAAACAAAAGGCCCGCGATGAAGGTGAAGTGATCGACGAAGAACCCGAACTCGGTCTGGTTTCCCGCCCAATGCGAAGGCCCGTGGAACGCGAAGGCGAGGAACAGCACATAGGCGGCGGCCAGGAGTGCCGCTTCCGAGAAATAGGCGCCGGTCAGGAAACACGCGATCAGAGCGAGCTCGAACAAGGCCGCGAGCCAAGCCAGGAGGCTGGGCATTGGGAAACCCGCGGCCGCGATGTAGCCCGCCGTTGCGTCGATATCCATCAGCTTGAAACTCACCGCCATGATGAAGACGGCGGCAAAGATCAGGCGTCCGACGAGGACCGCCACCGTCGCCCATCCCGTCCGGTTTGTTTCTGTCGTCATGGTTTCTCCTCCTGCCTCTTTTCAGTTTGCTTGATCGTTTGACGGAATGGCCGCCGGGTCCATCCACATCGCCTCTTAGATATGGCCGTCGGGGTCCGTCAGGCTGCAGTTGTACATGAAGTCATGATCCTGCACGGGATTGATGTCGGCTATCCCGCCATTCGCGGCAGCCGCCTCGTTCATGACATCGACCGCATCGCGACTCGAGGGGCGTGTCGCCGTGGCGAGACCCGCATGGTCCGACCGACTGGCATCAGGCCCGGCGTGATTTGCTGCCGCCCCACGCCGGGGCTAGGCTGTCTCCCGAACCACTCGAGCGAGGTATCCGACCGTGACCGAACGGACCCCGGCTGTCGAACTCATGCGCCTGATCAATGGTTATCAGGTCTCCCAGGCGATTCACGTCACCGCCGTTCTGGGCATCGCCGATCATCTGCGGGAAGCGCCGCGCAGCAGCGACGAGCTGGCCGCCCTGACCGGCACGCATCCGCAATCGCTCTATCGGCTTTTGCGCGCTTTGGCCGCCGTCGGTGTCTTTCATGAGGACGGCGAGCGGCGCTTCTCCCTGACAGAGATGGGTCAGAGCCTGCGATCCGACACGGCCCATTCGATTGCCGGATGGGCCAGCCTCGTGGGACGGCCTTATTACTGGCAGACCTGGGGACATTTCCTGCACAGCGTGCGAACCGGCGAGAACGCGTTCCGCGACTTGCATGGCAGCGACGTCTGGGCCTATCGCTCGGACCATCCCGAGGAGAGTGCCATCTTCGATCGGGCCATGACCGCTCTCTCACGCGGCATCGGCGCCGCCGTCATCGCGGCTTACGACTTCGGACCTTTCGACTGCATCGTGGATGTCGGCGGCGGCCAGGGCCTGCTCCTGGCGGATCTGCTCGCGGCACGAAACGGCGCGCGCGGCATCCTGCTCGATCTGCCGCATGTCGTCTCGCGCGCCGAAGCGCTGCTGCGCAGCAAGGGCGTCTCCGAACGGTGCCAGATCGTCGGCGGCAATTTCTTCGAAAGCGTTCCCGCCGGTGGCGACCTCTATATGCTGAAGGCCATCCTGCATGATTGGGAGAACGAGGATGCCATCCGGATCCTGCGCGTCTGCCGGCGTGCCGCAAAGCCCGAGGGAAGATTGCTCGTCATCGAGCGGGTGCTGGGGCCTCCGAACGAGGCGCCCGACGGCAAGTTCAGCGACCTGAACATGCTGGTGGCGCCGGGTGGCCAGGAGCGGACCCGGGAAGACTTCGCGACTCTTCTCTCCGCCGCCGGCTTCACGCTCACGCGCGTCATTTCGACCGGAACCCGGCAAAGCCTGATCGAGGCGGCACCAGCGTAGCGAGTGACCCGGGGGTCAGGCGCGCCGAAGCTCGATCGTCGGTGGCGTGCGCAGCGTCTGATAGACGACGCAATAGCGCTCGGTGAGCTTGAGCAGGCTTGCGAGCTTCTCCTCATCGGCATCGGTGTCGAGCGCGAAGGCAACCCGGATCGCCCGGAAACCCACCGGCGCTTCCTTGGAGACGCCCAAGGTGCCGCGGAAATCCAGATCGCCTTCGACCTGGACGCGGCCCTCGCGGATGTCGATGCCAAGCGCCGTCGCCACGGCCTTGAGCGTGACGCCGGCGCAGGCCGCGAGCGCCTCCAGCAGCATGTCGCCGGAACAGGCCTGGAGCCCGGTGCCGCCGGTCGCCGGGTGCAGGCCGGCCTCGATCATTCCGCGGCCGGTTTCGACCTTGCAGGCGACGCCGAGCTCATCGAGCCGGCCCTCGGCCTTCAATGTCAGCAAGGCCGTCTCCGGACTGCCGCGATAGCGCTCCTTCAGCGGCGCCTGGATGGCTTTCAGTTCCTCGGCCTGCATTCTGTCCTCCCGATGAATTCCGAGGTCCATTAAAGAGCCGGCCCGGCCAACTCGCAATGCGATGACAGAAGTTTGAACGCGGGCCCTCGCGCGCCCATCAAGGTGCGTTGCGCCGCATGAAGCGCTGCTATCATGGCCTTCGATGTCCAAGGCCCGCCGCGCCGCTTCGCTCCCGCCCGCCATCCTCGTTCGCCATCTCGAGGATGCGATCGCGGCGTTCGAGGTTGCCCATGCGATGAAGCGCCCGGTGACATTATTGAGCCCCGAAGCGGGCGCATTGTGGCTGGGGCCGGGTTGGCTGGTCGCGGTGGCGCGCGAGGCCGCCAAGGCCGTCCCCGGTGCCAAATGCCGCACGCTGCTCGATTGCGCCGACCGGCCCGATCTCGCCCAGGCGGCGCTGCGCGACGGCACCGATGCCATTCTCTTCACCGGCCCGGCGCGGATCGCGACGAAACTCGCCGATATCGCCGCCGCTTACGGTGCGGTCCTCCTCACCAAACGGCCGCCGGCCCTGGAATTGGCACGCCAGCGCAGCCCGGCCGACGCGCTGCGTCATTGGTTGGGCGCGGATTGAAAAAACGCCCTCGCTCGGCTATGACCAGCCCCGCGAAAGCCCTGTCTTTCCCCGATTTTGAGCCGATTCCCTGACATTCATTCCGCCTCGACCCCCAATCACCGGGAGCTGCCCTCGATGAAGATGACCCCCAAGGTCCGCAAGATCCTCTCCAACTATGAGAGCGACAATCCGGGGACCAAGGCCAACCTCGCCCGCATCCTGATGCAGGGCCGCCTCGGCGGCACCGGCCGGCTGGTGATCCTGCCGGTCGACCAGGGCTTCGAGCATGGGCCCGCGCGCAGCTTCGCGCCCAACCCCGCGGCCTACGATCCGCATTATCACTTCCAGCTGGCGCTCGATGCGGGCCTCTCGGCCTATGCCGCCCCGCTCGGCATGATCGAGGCCGGCGCCGACAGCTTCGCCGGCCAGATCCCGACCATCCTGAAAATGAACAGCTCGAACAGCCTCGCCTCTGCCAAGGACCAGGCCATCACGGGCTCGGTCGGCGATGCACTCCGGCTCGGCTGCTCGGCAGTCGGTTTCACCATCTATCCGGGCTCGGATTATGCGTTCGAGATGATGGAGGAGATTCGCGAGCTGGCCGAAGAGGCGAAGTCGGTCGGCCTCGCCGTCGTGATCTGGTCCTACCCGCGCGGCTCGGGCCTGTCCAAGGAAGGCGAGACGGCGATCGATATCACGGCTTATGCCGCGCATATGGCGGCGCTGCTCGGCGCCCATATCATCAAGGTGAAGCCGCCGACGGCGCATCTCGAGCAGGCCGAGGCCAAGAAGGTCTATGAGAAGGAGAAGATCCCGGTCGGCACCCTGGCGCAGCGCATCGCCCATGTGGTGCAGTCCTGCTTCAACGGGCGGCGCATCGTCGTCTTCTCCGGCGGCGCGGCCAAGGATCTGAACGGCATCCTCGAGGAAGTGCGCGGCCTTCGCGACGGCGGCGCCACCGGCTCGATCATCGGCCGCAACACCTTCCAGCGCCCGCGCGAGGAAGCGCTCGAGATGCTGGACCAGATCATCCGCATCTATCGGGGCGAAGAGTAAGCCCCTGTCCGCGAGCGGCCCCTCGCCGGCCTTCTGCCGGCTCTATCTTCCGAGCCCGCCGGCGCTGAATGACGCCGGTGGGCTCGCCGCTTTCGAGGCGGCGCTCGACAAGACGCTGGCGCGCGCGATCGACATCGCCTGCCTGCGCCTCTCGGTCGCCGGGCTCGATGATGGCGCTGCGCGGGGCCTGCTCAAGCGCATCGCGGCGAAGGTCCAGCCGCGCGGCATCGCCCTCTTGGTCGAAGACCGGGTCGAGCTGGTGGGACCCGCCGGGATCGACGGCGTCCATCTCTCGCAATTGCCGCCCCGGCTCGAAGCGCTGCGCCAACAGCTCGGGCCCGACCGGATCCTCGGCGTCGGCTGCGCCCTCTCGCGCCATGATGCGATGATCGCGGGCGAGGCCGAGGCCGACTATGTGAGCTTCGCCGGCGAGCCCGAGATCTTGCTCGAGGGCGCTGGCTGGTGGGCGGCCCTGATGACGGTCCCCTGCGTCGCCGAGGGCGTGACGGATCCCGACCAGGCCGGCGCCCTCGCCGCGGCCGGGGCCGAGTTCGTCATGCCGGCGGCCGAGGCCTGGACCTCGCCCCTGCCCGACGCCGTGTTCGAGGCCATCGCCCAGGCGATCCGCCCTCAGCCTTGAAAAGCCCGCCCAAAACCGCCATCTGGGCGGTTAACGCGGGGTTTGAGGCGGCTCTGGGCGCGGCAATTGCGCGCTTACCCTGGCCATTTACTCGGAGCGGCCGAGTTTGGTAGGGTCCGCGCCTTATTTTGACCCCCCAGACATCCTTTCTAAGAACGCGAGCGGGCGACAGACGATGAAGCTCAAGGGCAACGAGATTCGTGGCGGCAACGTGATCGAGCATAACGGCCGCCTGTGGCGCGTCGCCAAGATCAACATCGTGCAGATGGGCAACTGGCGTTCCTACCTGCAGGCCGAGCTGCGCGACATCCGCGACGGCACCAAGGTCAATGAGCGCTTCGGCTCGGGCGACGTGGTCGAGAAGGTCCAGCTCGAGGAGAAGGACTACCAGTACCTGTTCCAGGACGGGGACGAGTACACCTTCATGGACAGCGAGACCTTCGAGCAGATCACGCTGAACGAGGAAGCCGTCGGCGAGACTCATGTCTATCTGCAGGAGAACATGACGGTCTCGATCCAGAGCTATGAGGGCGCGCCTTTGAGCGTCACCCTGCCGGGCACCGTGATCATGACCATCACCGAGGCCGACCCGGTGGTGAAGGGCCAGACCGCCTCTTCTTCCTACAAGCCGGCCAAGCTCGAGAACGGCGTGCGCATCCTGGTGCCGCCGCATATCGGCGCCGGCACGCGCGTCGTGGTCAACACCACCGATTCCTCCTACGTCGAACGCGCCAAGGACTGAGTCTCAGCGCCTAATTCCGCGCGCCTCGGGCTCGCGCAAAGTTTTCGGGAGCCACGGCGAATGGCAACGCGCTCGCCCATCATCAACGTCATGATCAAGGCGGCCGACCGCGCGGCGCGCGGCCTCAAGCGCGACTTCGGCGAGGTCGAGCAGCTCCAGGTCTCGCCCAAGGGCCCCAGCGACTTCGTCTCCACCGCCGACATCAAGGCCGAGCGCGCCGTGCGCGAGGAACTGGTCAAGGCGCGGCCGACCTACGGCCTCCTGATGGAGGAAAGCGGCGTCACGCCCGGCACCGACGGGCAGCATCGCTGGATCGTCGATCCGCTCGACGGCACCACCAATTTCCTCCATGGCCTGCCGCATTTCTGCATCTCGATCGCGCTCGAGCGCGCGGGCGAGGTGGTGGCGGGCGTGATCCTCGATCCGATCCGGGACGATCTCTACTGGGCCGAGCGCGGCATCGGCGCCTATCTCAACGGACGGCGCATCCGGGTCTCGTCGCGCCGCAATCTGGGCGAAGCGCTGCTCGCCACCGGCATTCCCTTCCAGGAACATGGCGATCATTCGGCTTTTGCCGCGGAGCTGAGCGCGGTCATGCCCAAGGTCGCCGGCGTGCGGCGTTTTGGTGCCGCGGCCCTCGACCTGGCCTATGTGGCTTCCGGCCGCTATGAGGGTTTCTGGGAGAGCGGCCTGCAGCCCTGGGACATGGCGGCGGGGATCCTGCTGGTGCGCGAGGCCGGCGGCTATGTGACGGAGATCGGCGGCGGCGAGAACATGCTCGACTCGGGCAGCGTGCTGGCCGCCAACGACCAGCTCCACGGCACGATCCAGCGCCTGCTGACGTCGAGCGAACCCTGGAAGCGCCCCCGCGCCCAGCCTTGAGGGCCGCGGTCCCCCTTGTCCGGGGCCGGTCGTCGAAATATGTCCGCGGCGTCTATGCGATTTTGATGACAGGACGATTCGCGTCAGGCCCAAACCCTCATTTCGGCCGTATTTCCTTCACAGGATCGCCCGAACGGCTCGACGCGATCGCCGCGAACACCGGGCATACCCGTTGTTCGCCCGAAGTCCCTTGGCTATATTCTTGAAACTCCAGGGGGAATAACAGCAGGCGGCTTATGCTCGGAACTCGGCGCGAACTGATGATCGATTCTGCTTTGGCTGAGCGCGGCACCATGCGCCGGATCTGGCTCGCGGGCGGAATCGCCGCCATGGCGCTGTGCGCGACCCTGCCGGTCCAGGCGCAGCAATATGGCAGCGGCACCAACGTCATCGTCGACTATGGCGCGCTCGACCAGGTCGGCACGCCGCCGCCCCCGCCGCAGAATATGAGCAACCCGGCGCCCGCCGTCGTCACCAACCCGCCCGCTGGCTACGGCACGGCGCTTCAACCCTATGGCGCGCCGCAGGCTCAGCCGGTGATGCCGGTGCAGAGCGTCAATCCCAATGGCGGCGCGCTGCTGCCGCCGCCGAGCACCATGCCTGTCAGCCGCCTGACCGTGCCCTACAAGCCGTCGCCCTCGGTCGTCGATGGGTCCGCGCCCGCGCCCGCCAGCATGGCGTCGTCGGTGACGCCGCCACCGCCGCCCAAGCCGGCACCGACCATGCCGGCACCGGCCCTCAAGCCGGCGCAGCCCGAGACCAAGGTTGTCGTTGTTCCGACGCCGCCGCCGGCACCCCAGCCGCCACCGGCGCCCGTGCCCAAGCCCGTGATGCCCGAGACCGTTGCCGAGCAGGCGCCGCCGACACCCGCGGCGACGGCTTCAATTGTCCCCGCCGGCACCAGCAAGGACAATGGCGCCGCGGTCTCGACCAATCTGCCCGAGCCGACGCCCAGCGCCACGACGCCCAGCGCCACGACGCCGGCGGCACCGGCAGTCGAGACGGCCACGACCACGACGACGGCCGCCAGCAACAACGCCACCAAGACGGTGACGGCGGCCGAGACCACCGCCACGGAAACGGCGGCCGCCGCCACGGCAACTGAAACAGCGGCTGCGACCGAGACCGCCACAGCCACCACCACGACAGCAAGCACCGCCGCCGCGACAGTGGGCGCCGGCGCGGCCACGGCCGCCACCGGCGCCGAGCCCATGGCCACGGCGACGCCCTCGGCCGTGGCGCAGAACCAGACCACTGAAACCGCACCGGCCGCGGCCCCGGCTGCCCCGGCCGAGACGACGGCACCCGCGAGCGCCAGCTCGCAGACCGCGCCCGCCACCGGCGATCAGCCGGCCGCGGCGCCCGCGCCAGACAAGACCGCGATCCTGTTCGTCGAGGGCTCGGCCGAGTTGGCGCCGGAGGCGGCGCAACAGCTCGACGGCATCGCCCAGAAGCTCGACCAGAACCAGGCGCTGCGTCTGCAGCTCATGGCCTATGCCAGCGGCAGCGAGGACACGGCCAGCCGCGCGCGGCGCATCTCGCTGTCGCGGGCGCTCGCGGTGCGCGCCTATCTCATCGACAAGGGCGTGCGCAGCACGCGCATGGATGTGCGCGCGCTCGGCAACAAGGTCGAGGGCGATCCCGCGGATCGCGTCGATATCGTGACCCTGACGCCATGAGGCTGGGGTCCGGTGTCGAGCCTCGTCTGTCGCGATCGGCCCGCAAGGCCGGTCATTGATCCCCTCTGAGCTCGAGGTGTAGAGGCCACGCATGACCCCACCCCGGCGATATCTCCTCCTGATGGCCTTCAGCGTGTTCGCGGTCGCCGTGGTCGCGATCCTGCTGGCGGGACCGCTCGCGCGCGCCTTCTCCTACAATCCCGGCCTCAACAGCGGCATCCTCCTGGTGCTGCTGGTCGGTATCGGCTTCATCTTCTGGCAGGTGATCGCGCTCTATCGCGAGATCGAATGGATCGAGCTCTATAAGCGCGGCAATGTCGTGACCGCCTCGGTCCAGCCGCGCCTCCTGGCGCCGATGGCCGCCATGATCGGCGACCGCCAGGGCCGCCTTCGGCTGAACGCGCAAGGCCTGCGCTCGCTGCTCGACGGCATCCAGTCGCGCCTGTCGGAATCGCACGACATCTCGCGCTACATGATCGGGCTGCTGGTGTTCCTGGGATTGCTCGGCACCTTCTGGGGCCTGCTCGGCACCATCCGCGCCGTGGCCGAGGCCATCACCGCCATCAGCGTCAATCCCGGCGCCGATGTCGGCGTGCTGTTCAACCAGCTCAAAACCAATCTCCAGGCGCCGCTCTCCGGCATGGGCACCGCCTTCAGCGCCTCGATGTTCGGCCTCGCCGGCTCGCTGCTGCTGGGCTTCCTCGAGCTGCAGGCGGGCCAGGCGCAGAACCGCTTCTTCAACGAGCTCGAGGACTGGCTTTCGGGCCAGACTCGGCTCTCGACCGGCGGTCCTCTCGCCGATGGCGAGCAGCCGGTGCCGGCCTATATCCAGGCCCTGCTGGAACAGACCGCCGAGGGCCTCGACAATTTCCAGCGCCTGCTCGGCCAGTCGGAAGAGGCGCGCCAGCAGAACAACAGCGTGACCAAGACGCTGGCCGACCGGCTGGCGCTGCTCGCCGACCAGATGCGCACCGAGCAGCAGCTCATGATCAAGATCGCCGAGAACCAGTCCTCGCTGGGGCCGGTGCTGGCGGCGCTGTCCGAAAATCTGAAGCGCGGCTCCTTCGGCATCGACGATCAGAGCCGCACTTACCTGCGCAATCTCGACCATCATATGGGTCGGCTGATCGAGGAGGTCTCGAAGGGCAGGACCTCGGCGGTCGGCGAGATCCGCAGCGAGATCAAGCTGCTCGCCCGCACCATCGCGGCGCTCGCCGAGCAGGGCCAGTAGCCGCGCGATGGCCCTTGCCCGCAGCCAAAGGCGACCCTTCGAGCCCTGGCCGGCCTATGTGGACGTCCTCAGCACGCTGCTGATGGTCGTCATCTTCGTGCTGATGGTCTTCGTCATCGCGCAGTTCTTCCTGTCGGACGCGCTCTCCGGTCGCAACAAGGCGATCGAGCAGATGAGCCAGCAGCTGTCCCAGCTCTCCGACCTTCTATCGATGGAGAGGCAAACCGCGGCCGATCTGCGCCTCAACCTCGCCGAGATCTCGACGCAGTTGCAGACCTCGGTCCAGGACCGCGACCAGTTGGCGCAGCAGCTGGCCTCCGTCATCGGCGAGCGCGACGCCCTCAAGAACGGTGGCGCGCAAGCCGACGAGAAGCTGGCGGACGCCTACAAGGCGATCGGGGCCGACAAGCAGAAGATCGAAGCCCTGCTCGGTGACATCGCGGCGCTGCAGAGCCTGCGCGACGACCTGATGAAGAAGCTCGACGAAGGCCAGGCCCAGAGCCAGCAGCAGCTCTCCGACGCGCAGAAGCTGACCGACGACCAGCAGCGCGAAATCGAGATCATGAACCGGCAGCTGACCGCCCTGCGCCAGCAGCTGGCGCGCCTCGCGGTGGCGCTCGACGTCTCGGAAGCCAACGCCCAGCAGCAGAACATCCAGATCGCCGATCTCGGCAAGAAGCTCAATGTAGCGCTGGCCGGCAAGGTCGAGGAGCTGGCGCGCTACCGCTCCGAGTTCTTCGGCAAACTGCGCGAGGTGCTGGGCGACCGGCCCGACGTGCGCATCGTCGGCGACCGCTTCGTGTTCCAGTCGGAAGTGCTGTTCGACAGCGGCTCGGCCGAGCTGGGCGATCCGGGACGCGAGCAGCTCGCCAAATTCGCGGCGACGCTCCTCGACATCACCTCGAAGATCCCGACCGACATCAACTGGGTCTTGCGCGTCGACGGCCATACCGACCGGCGCCCGATCAGCAATCCGCAATTCGCCTCGAATTGGGAACTCTCGACCGCGCGCGCCATCGCCGTGGTGAAGTTCATGATCACGCAGGGCGTCCCGCCCGAACGCCTGGTCGCCGCCGGCTATGGCGAGTTCCAGCCGCTCGACGCGAGCGACAGCGAGGAAGCGCTGGCCCGCAACCGCCGGATCGAGCTCAAGCTCGATCAGCGGTAGGAGCGGACGTAAGTCGATGTGATCGCTTCGCTCTACTTTAAAGCTTCGATCGCGATCTACGCTAACCACGCCCCCTCCCCCTTGCGGGAGGGGGCCGCGCTGTCTTGCGCTACCCCTGCGCCGCTTGCGCAGCCGCGACCGCCAGGGGCTGGTCGAACTGCAGCGTCGCCAATCGCTTATAAAGCCCGTCCATGCGCATCAAGTCGGCATGGCTGCCGGTGGCGACGACGCGGCCCTGGTCCAGCACCACGATGCGGTCGGCCTTGAGCACGGTGGCAAGGCGATGCGCGATCACGAGCGTGGTGCGTCGCGTCATGAGCTTCTCGAGCGCGTCCTGCACGCGCCGTTCGCTTTCGGCGTCGAGCGCGCTGGTGGCCTCGTCGAGCAGCAGCACGGCCGGGTCGCGCAGGATCGCGCGGGCGATGGCGACGCGCTGGCGCTGGCCGCCGGAGAGCCGCACGCCGCGTTCGCCGAGCTCGGTGTCGAGCCCCTGCGGCAGCTGGCGCGCGAACTCCAGCACATAGGCCGCTTCGGCCGCCGCCTCGACCTCGGCGTCGCTCGCCGTGGGCCGGCCATAGCGGATGTTCTCGCGCATCGAGCCGGAGAAGATCACCGCCTCCTGCGGCACCAGCCCGAGGCGCGCCCGCACCGCGGCCGGATCGGCCGCGCGCAGATCGACGCCATCGAGGCGGATGGTGCCCTCCTGCGGGTCGTAGAAGCGCAGCAGCAGCTGGAACAGGGTCGTCTTGCCGGCGCCCGAGGGCCCGACCAATGCCACGGTCTCGCCCTTCTCGACGGTGAAGGTCACGCCGTCGAGCGCCGGGCGATCGGGCCGGCTGGAATAGAAGAAGCGCAGATTCTCGAACGCGACGGTGCCGCGCGCGGGCTCGGGCAGCGGCACCGGATTCGCGGGCGCGCGGATCTCGGATTCGGCCTGGAGCAGCTCGGAGAGCCGCTCCATGGCGCCGGCCGCGCGCTGCAGGTCGCCATAGACCTCGCTGATCGAGCCGACCGAGCCCGCCACCACCACGGCATAGAACACGAAGGCCGAGAGCTGGCCGGCGCTGATGCGCCCCGCCAGCACGTCATGGCCGCCGATCCAGAGGATGATGCTGATGGCGCCGAAGACGAGGAAGATGACGAGTGCCGTCAGCCAGGCGCGCGCCCGGATATAGGTGAGCGCCGTCTGGAAGGTGGCCTCGACATGGCCACCGAAGCGCTTGCGATCCTCCGCCTCGTGATTGAAGGCCTGGACGATCCGGATCTCCTGCAGCACCTCGTTCGCTTCGGCGCTGATCGCGGCGATCTGGTCCTGCGTCGCGCGCGAGCGCTTTCGCACCATGCGCCCGAACACAACGATGGGCAGGATCACCAGCGGCACGACCAGGAAGACCAGCCCCGTCAGCTTGGCGCTGGTCACCGCCAGCATCGCAGCGCCGCCAAGGAACATGAGCCCGTTGCGCAGCGCGACCGAAACCGACGACCCGACCACCACCTGCAGCAGCGTGGTGTCGGTGGTGAGCCGCGACAGCACCTCGCCCGCGCGCGTGGTCTCGAAAAAGGTCGGGCTCAGGGTCACCACATGGTCGAACACCGCGCGGCGGATATCGGCCACCACGCGCTCGCCGACCCAGGAGACCAGCGAATAGCGCGCATAAGTCGCGACCGCGAGCAGCGCCGTCACGCCCAGCATCAGCACCACCGCCTGGTCGAGGAGCGCCGTGTTGCCGGTGCCGAAGCCGCTGTCGATCAGGCCGCGCAAGCCCTGCCCCAACCCCAGCACCGTGAGCGCGCCGACGGTCAGCGCCACCGACGCGGCCGCGAGCTGCAGCTTGTAGGGCTTGAGAAAGCGGGCGAGCTGCCAGAGCGTCCCCAGCTTGCGGCTGCCGGGGCGACCCGCATTGCGCGCGCGGGTGCTGGCGTTGTTCTGGAAACTCATGATGCCGCCCGGTTCGCTGCCCGCATCTCAGCCCGGGGCCAGATCATGGCCGAGCTCGCGCCCGAGCAGGTCATGCAGCCGCCCGCCGCCCCGGGTCGAGATCCAATGCCCTGGGGCTGCCGGATCGGCATCGAAATGCCAGGCGCCGCTCTTGGGCGAGGACAGCCAGATCTGCCGGTTGGGACGATGCATGTTGAGGAGATAGGTACCCCCGGCCTCGAGTTCGACCGTCAAAATGCCGCCTTCGAGATCGACCTCGGCCTCGTCGCCCAGGGCCTCCTCCAGCGCCGCCATCAATTGCTGAAGCGTCTTCTCGGCGGCGCGCTCGAAACTGGTCTCGTCCATCGGCGGCATGGGGGCTCCCGGGGCCATTCGCCCGGGCATCATGGCAAGGTTCCGGGCGCTCCTGATTAGGCTTACCGGGCGGCCTTGGCAAGGCGGCGTCCGGTCACGGGGCCGTGAGCCAAGCCCCTGAAGGATCATGGGTTTTTTGGCCGCAGGGCGGCTTTCTCGCAGAACTGTTGCGTTCCGCCCGGGGCTTGGCCTATAAGCCTCCCCTCTCGCGACGGAGCGCCAGGATCATGAAGAAAGACATTCATCCCGATTATCACGAGATCAACATCGTGATGACCGATGGGACCGCCTACAAGACCCGGTCGACCTACGGCAAGCCCGGCGACACGCTGCGCCTCGACATCGACCCGAAGTCGCACCCGGCCTGGACCGGCATCCATCGCCTGATGGACAGCGGCGGCCAGCTCGCGAAGTTCAAGAAGCGCTTCTCCGGCATCGGCCTGAAGAACAGCTGATCGCCGACGATCCGGGAACGGATTTCCGGGGCGCCCCTCTCACGAGAGGGCGCCCCGTTGCTTTTGGGGGGCTTGGCTTCGAGAGCTAGTGGCGCGCGGCCGGGATCGCCGGTGCCCGCGCCATGTCGGCGGCGAGATCGTCGAGCCGCCCGATGCGGTGATAGAGGCTGAGGCTGCGCTCCAGCAACGTCTGCAGCCGCTGCGGCAACCCCAGTTCGCTCCAGGGCCCCTCGATCTCGCAGACGCTGCGCCCGCCCAGCCGATGTTCGGGCTTGGTCGCATCGTCGCGGCTGAGCTCGCCGGCATGGACCGCCTTCTGCACCAGGAGCCAGGCGATGATCTGGGTCAGGCGTGCGGTGAGGCGCATGGATTCGCAGCTCGTGACCAGCTCCACCGCGGCACGGCTCGGGCTCGCCGGCTGGCGCTGGCGCTCGGCGAAATACTCGCGGGCCTCGCGGATGAGGACCATCGCTTCGTCATAGGTGCGGTCGAAGAAGGCGACCGGGGTCGGGCTGTTCGTCATCGAAGGCGTTCTTCCTGATCTTCCGTCGAGCGAATCTGCTGGTCCCCGAGGAGGGGCGCCGAGAGGGGTCTTTTCGCCCCGCTCCGCTGGCAAACCGCCAGCCTGCCCCGCCGGAATTAAGAAACTCTTTGGTCCGCCATGCAAGCCGAAAGCGGCGGCCCCGACTCGCCGAAAGAGCGGCTTTTCAAGGGTTTCCGCCCCCTTGCGGGGGTCATTTTCCTCCCCATATCGCTATCCGTCGGGCGCCGATGGTCGGGCCCGGCAGACGACCGTAACGGCCGAGGATCGACTCATCAGAGTGATCGTCGGGATCGGAACCCATATGGCTCAAAGGAGAATATGGCCATGCGTACCTTCGATTTTTCCCCGCTCTATCGTTCCACTGTCGGCTTCGACAGCGTAACCCGTTTGCTCGAATCGGCGCTGCGTGCCGACGAGAGCCAGGGCAGCTATCCGCCCTACAACATCGAGAAGACCGGTGAGAACGCCTACCGCATCACCATGGCGGTGGCGGGCTTCAGCGAGAGCGACATCGCCATCACGGCCCAGGACAACAGCCTGGTCGTGACCGGCAAGCTGGCGAAGACGGAAGAGGACAAGAAGTTCCTCCATCACGGCATCGCCGGCCGGGCCTTCGAGCGGCGGTTCGAGCTCGCGGAACATATCCGCGTCTCCGGCGCCAGCCTCGTGAACGGCCTGCTCCATGTCGAGCTCGTGAAGGAAGTGCCGGAGGCGAAGAAGCCCCGCACCGTCAAGATCGAGACCGTCGCGCCGAAGTCGGCGACCGTGCTCGAGAACCAGGCGGCCTAACGCTCGTCTCGATCGAGAATGCAGCGCTCGCAGCAGCGCTGAAATGAAGGAGAGCCGGACGAGCGATCGTCCGGCTCTTTTTTTGTGCGCCGAAAACGGAGCCGCGCACGAGCGCGCAGCGACTCTTTATCTTCGCGATGGAATGAACGCGATGCCGATCCGCACTCATTCGTCACCCCGGTGGAGGCCGGGGGGTCCATGCACACCCATCGAGCAAAATCAGGCACGGTCCCGTGTTTATGGATCCCGGCCGTAGCCTGTCCTCGTGCGTGCCTACGGCGCGACACGGGGGCCGGCATGACGAAGAGGGGTAAAGCGCGACTCCGCTTCTACCCGATCACCGTCTTCAGCGCCGCGATCGTCTCGTTCGCGCGTTCGGTGATCATCATGTGCCCGGTCTCGGGCAGCACGATCTGCTTCGCTTGGGGCATCGCCTCTTTCAACGGGATCGCGGCCTTGATCGGCGTCATGCGGTCGTCCGAGCCCAGCACCAGCAAGGTCGGGCAGCGCACTTTGCTCGCCGCCGTAACCGCACCTTGATAGGCGTCGCAGGCGGCGAGGTCGTTGGCGAGGGCGCCCTTGGGCCCGCGCTCCAGCACGCGCACGCCGCCGCCCAAGGTCCAGAGGCCCGGGGCGCGTTGGCCACCGATGCTGCCGATCGGGCCATGCGCCCAGGAGACGATCATGTCGATGGCGCGATGATCGTCGGCGCGCGCGGCCGTGAGCAGATCGGGATGGACGGGCATACGGGCCGCGGCCCCCAGGAGCGCCAGCGTCGCGACCCGCTCCGGCGCCTTGCCGGCGGCCTCGAGCGCGATCAGCGCGCCCATGCTGTGACCGGCCAGCGCCAGCGGGGTGAGCTTGGCTTCGTCCGCCAGCGCCAGCACCCAATCGGCCATGGCCGGAATGGAGGCGAGCGGCGGGCCTTCGCTGCCGCCATGGCCCGGGAGATCGGGCACCAGCACGGCGCGGCCGTGATTGGCGAAATAGCGCGCGATCGTGCTCCAGACGCTGTGATCCATGCCGGCGCCATGGATGAGGATCAGGCCCGGCTTCGCGGGATCGAACTCATAACCGCCGGTCGAAGCCTCGACCTTGCGGCCCGCCACCTTGAACTGGATTGCCATGGTTCCTGCCTCAGCCCTTCTGCGAGACGCGAAGCGCCTGGGCGATGTCGGCCACGATGTCCTCCGGATCCTCGAGCCCGACCGAGAGCCGGATCATGTCCTCGCCCACCCCGGCCTTCGCCAGCGCTTCCGCATCCATCTGACGATGGGTGGTCGAGGCCGGATGCAGGATCAGCGTCTTGGCGTCGCCGACATTGGCGAGATGCGAGGCGAGGCTGAGCGCCTCGATGAAGCGCCGGCCGGCCTCGCGCCCGCCCTTGACGCCGAAGCTGACCATCGAGCC
The DNA here is from genome assembly GCF_050729195.1 of Hypericibacter sp. Classification (NCBI taxonomy): domain Bacteria; kingdom Pseudomonadati; phylum Pseudomonadota; class Alphaproteobacteria; order Rhodospirillales; family Dongiaceae; genus Hypericibacter; species Hypericibacter sp. The sequence continues at coordinate 9,493 of NZ_JBOHKS010000217.1, read as the reverse complement.
GGCCCCTTTCGGGAAAAGCCGCATGGCGAGCGCGTGATCGGGGTGATCGGGCAGCCCTGGATAATTGATCCAGGCGACCGCCGGATTGGCTTTCAGCGCCGCCACCACCTTCTCGGCGTTCGAGACATGGCGCGCCATCCGCAGCGGCAGGGTCTCGATCCCCTGCAGGATATAAAATGCGTTGGCAGGGCTCATGCAGGCGCCGAAATCGCGCAGGCCTTCGAGCCGCGCGCGCAGGATGAAGGCCGCCGGCCCGAACTCCTCGGCGAAATCGACGCCGTGATAGCCGGCATAGGGTTCGGTCAGGGTCGGGAACTTGCCCGACGTCTCCCAATCGAACTTGCCGCTGTCGACCAGAAGGCCGCCGATCGCGAGGCCATGGCCGCCCAGCCATTTCGTCGCCGAATGGAGCAGCAGATCGACGCCATGCTCGAACGGACGGTTGAGATAGGGCGTCGAGAAGGTGGAATCGATCAGGAACGGCAGGCCCGCTTCATGGGCGATGTCGGCAACCTTCTCGAGATCGAGCAGCTCGAGGCCGGGATTGCCGATGGTCTCGCCGAAGACGAGCCGTGTCTCGGGCCGGATCGCGGCGCGGAAGCCGTCGATGTCGCGCGGCTTCACGAAGGTCGTCTCGATACCGAAGCGCGGCAAGGTGAGCTTCAGGAGATTGACGCTGCCGCCATAGAGCGAGGCCGAAGCGACGATGTGCCCGCCCGAGCCCATGAGCGTCGTGATCGCCATCACGAAGGCCGCATGACCGCTCGCGGTCGCGACCGCGCCCACGCCACCCTCGAGCGCCGCGATGCGCTCCTCGAGCACGGCCACCGTCGGATTGGAGATGCGCGAATAGATGTGGCCGGTCTGCTCCAGATTGAACAGCGACGCCGCGTGATCGACATTCTCGAACACATAGGAGGTCGTCTGATAGATCGGCACGGCGCGGGCGCCCGTGACGGGATCGGGTCGCTGGCCCGCATGCAGGCTGAGGCTGTCGAACTTGAGCGATTTCGGATCGGCCATGGCATCGATGCTTTCGAGGAAGAGCGCTCGCGAGAGATCACGAGCCTTCGCGCCTTCTCACCATAGACGCGGCGCAACGGCAAGCGCGAGAGATGCATGGCGCTGGGTTCTAGGCCGACAATCGGGGAAAATTTCGCGAAATGGCGCAACCAGGACAGCGAAACTGCGCGCCAGAAAGAAGAAGGCCGCTCGATCCGTCTCCGGACCGGCGGCCTATTTTTTTATCTGAGCCTCAACCTGTCTAACTTGCTTCAGCGCGGGGAACGTTAGGTGGCAGAAGGCCGCATCGTCAAGCCGAGATTGTGGTTGACTTGCAAGGATCCGTTTGAATCACCCGCGATGCGGGCAACGGTTCATTGACATTTGTTGGAAGTCGAACGATCGACGGCGCGGCTTCATGAAGTATCCTACGCCGCCACTCGGGTTGTGGTGTTTTTCCGGCCACAGGATGCAGGAACGCAACAGTCGCCGCCGCGATATCGCGGCAGCGACGCGCAAGCGAAGGCTGCGTCGCGGGGGGAGAATATATTTCGATAGAGCGGCGCCGAGCCGGCACAAAAAAGAGCCGCCGAGCAATGCCGGGCGGCTCAAGTCAGACAGGGAGGCGCAAACATGGATCCGAAGGACCCAAGAGAGAGGCTCGCTGAACGAACCTGTCTAAGGTCAATCATTGCCGAGAGTCCTTGATGATTCGTTAACGTTCCGATCAAAAATAAATCATTTGATATCAATGAATTAATTCCGAAGAGCCCGCGCATTGGTCAATTCTTGCTGTTGCGGGGCTGCGGCTTCGGGCGCGCTCAGGACGGCTTGAAGAAGGCCGCCGCGGCCCCGAGATGGCTGCGCTTCGCGGCGATCTTGGCCTCGACGCGGCGGATCTCACCCTTGAGCTCCTCGATATAACCTTCGAGTTCGGCGACCGAGAGCGGTTCGAGATCGCGCAGCTTCGGGGCTGCCTTGCGGGGTTCCAGCTCTTCGGGATCCATCGCGTCCTCCGCGGGGCGGCTTGCGCTCGTTTCCGGCGCCAGTGTAGATGACGACACTCTAATCGACCCACCGCCTGACGCAGAAGCCCCGCAGGGGTTGCCCCCCGCGGATGCAAGCTGCCCCGCCAGCCATTCCGAGGCCTCTCATGACCGTCGCGCTGCCCGCCGAGATGACCGCCATTGCCATTCCGACGCCGGGCGGGCCCGAGGCCCTGGTGCCGCAGCGCCGGCCGATGCCGAAGCCGGGCGTGGGCGAATTGTTAATCAAGGTTGCCGGCGCCGGCGTGAACCGGCCCGACGTGCTGCAGCGCCAGGGCAATTACGCGCCGCCGCCCGGTGCCACCGACATCCCCGGGCTCGAGATCGCGGGCGAGGTGGTGGCGAGCGGCGGCCAGGCCGGCCCCTGGAAGGTCGGCGACAAGCTCTGCGCGCTGGTCGCGGGCGGCGGCTACGCCGAATATTGCGCCGTGCCGGCGCCGCAATGCCTGCCGGTCCCGCGCGGGCTGGACCTGATCCAGGCGGCGGCGATCCCGGAGACCTTCTTCACCGTCTGGACCAACGTGTTCGAGCGTGGCGCCCTCAAGCCCGGCGAGGTGTTCCTCGTCCATGGCGGCAGCAGCGGCATCGGCACCACCGCGATCCAGCTCGCCTCCCAGCTGGGCTCGCGCGTGATCGCGACGGCGGGCGGCGCCGACAAGGTCGCGGCCTGCCGCTCCCTGGGGGCCGAACGCGCCGTCGATTACCGGAGCGAGGATTTCGTCGCGGCGGCGATGGAGCTGACCGGGGGCAAGGGCGTCAATGTCATCCTCGACATGGTCGGCGGCGATTATTTCCCGCGGAACCTGAAATGCCTCGCCCTCGAGGGCCGCATCATCCAGATCGCCTTCCTGCGCGGCAACAAGGTCGAGCTGGATCTGGGCCAGATCATGATGAAGCGCCAGACCCTGACCGGCTCGACGCTCCGGCCGCGCTCGGTCGCCGAGAAGGGCGCCATCGCCAACGCGCTGAAGGACCGGGTCTGGCCGCTGATCGAGGCCGGCCGTGTCCTGCCGATCCTCTACAAGACCTTCCCCTTGGTCGAGGCCGCGGCAGCGCACCGGCTCATGGAATCCAGCGCCCATATCGGCAAGATCGTGCTGACGGTCTGAAGCGCCGCGAGAACCCTGGGCCAGGGGTCTATCCGATTGGACTGTCAGGGTTTTCTGTAATCTTTCGGGTCTGAAGGGGCCGCCGCAATTTCCTGTGGCGGCGGCGGGCCTCAAATGCTATTCCCGCCCGGTCCGGACCGCTTGGGCGGCCGGCGCCGCGATCCCATATAAATCAAGCCGGCTCGCGGCCGTCTTCCCGGGTGTTCCCCGCGGAAGGCGGCGCCCCTTGAGCCGCACCCGATATGCCTTGCCCGCCCCCGTTGGATTTCGAGGAGAGATGAAATGGCCCGTCTGCTGATGCCCAAGGCAACCGCCGTATGGCTGGTGGAGAACACCACGCTGAGCTTCGAGCAGATCGCCGAGTTCTGCAGCCTGCACCCGCTCGAGGTCCAGGGCATCGCGGATGGCGAGGTCGCGATTGGAATCGTCGGCCTCGATCCCGTCGCCAACGGCCAGGTCACGATGGACGAGATCGAGCGAGCGCAGAAGGATCCCACGCTGCATCTGAAGCTGCTGCGCCAGAACATCCCGCAGCCGCTGCCGCGCACCAAGGGCCCGCGCTACACGCCGGTGTCCAAGCGCCAGGACAAGCCGGATGCGGTGGCCTGGCTGGTCCGCCATCACCCGGAGCTGGGCGATGCGGCGATCGCGCGCCTGATCGGCACCACCAAGAGCACGATCGCGGCCGTGCGCGACCGTACCCACTGGAACTCCTCGAACCTGAAGCCGCGAGATCCGGTGCTGCTGGGTCTCTGCACCCAGACCGACCTGAACGCCGCCGTCGCCCGCGCGCGCAAAGCGCTCGGCAAGCCGCCCGAAGGCGACACGCCGCCGGCTCCCGTCCCGGAGACACCGGCCGAGCCTACGACTGAGGCCAAGGACCGCTCGATGCTCGGCGGCTTCGACATCGCCGCCTTCATGCAGAAGTCCGGCGGCTCGTCGGGAAGTTAGCGCAAGCTTTCTGACGCTGAGTTTGTCGCATCCCTCCCCTAACTCCCTGAGTCGATGTGATCGCTTCGCTCTCCTTCAAAGCTTCGATCGCGATCTCTGTTCGACGGAACGCCATCCCCTCCCGCTTGATTCTTATCCCCTCCCCCCTTGAGGGGGAGGGTTAGGGAGGGGAGTGCCCCATGCGGCATTGGCGCCGCGGCAATAACACCGCCTCCTCAAAGTTTGCCCCGTTTCGCGGCCCGTTCTAACGTCGCGGCGCGCTCGATCGCGCGTGCATGGGGGAATGGGAATTGACGGGAAGCGCGAGCCTGAGCGCGGCGCAGCGGCGCCTCAGCCTGCTGATCGCGATCGTCTGCATCTCGGCGGTCGGGACCACCATGGGTCTGACCTGGCCCCTCCTCTCGCTCATCCTCGACAGCCGGGGCTTCAGCAGCGGCCTCATCGGTTTGAGCGCCGCCAGCCAGTCGCTCTCGATCTTCGCCGTGGCGCCGCTGGCCCCGCGCCTCGTCGCCAGGTTCGGCGTGTTGCGCACCGCGTCCGGCGCCATCCTCGCGGCAGCGCTGCTGCTGGCGCTGCTGCCGCTCCATATCGATCCCTATGGCTGGATGCCGATCCGCTTTCTCCTCGGCGCCAGCGTCTCGCTGCTCTTCATCGCCTGCCAGACCTGGATCCAGCAGACCGCCATCGATGAAAGCCGCGGCCTTGTCGGCGGCGTGCTGGGCTTCCTCTGGTCCTCGGGCTTCGCCATCGGCCCGATCATCATCACGCTGGCCGGCATCGAGGGCTGGGCGCCCTTTCTCTGCGGCATCGCGCTGGTCCTGGTCGCGGCGCTGCCTTTGCTCTTCGCCCGCAAGCTCGTTCCGGCGGCCCATGCGGATGAGAGGCGCCGGGGCTTTCGGCATTTGTTTGCCGCGGCCGCCATCGCGCTGCTGGCCGCGCCCACGCTTGCCGTCTCCGACGCCGTCAACGATTCCTTCCTCTCGCTCTATGGCCTGCGCAGCGGCTTCAGCCAGCAGAACGCCGTGCTGCTGCTGACGACACTCTTCGTCGGCACGACAATCGGCCATCTCCCGATCGGCTGGCTCGCCGACCGGATCGAACGGCGAAAGGTGCTGATCGCGACCGTGATCGTCACGCTGCTGCTGACGCTGGCGGTGATGGTGGCGATGCCCGTGGGCTGGCTCGCCTGGCCGGTGGTGTTCCTCTGGGGAGCCGGGCTCGGCGGCATCTGGACCGTCGCTTTCGCGATGCTGGGCGACCGCTTCCGCGGCACCGAGCTCGCCGCCGCAACGACCTTGAGCAGCCTGCTCTATGGCGTCGGCAGCACGCTCGGTCCCGTCATCGCCGGCCATGCGATGGAGCTCTGGGGTCCGATCGCGATCCTGATCGTCTCGGCAGCGGCACTGACGGGCTATCTCGCTGTCTGCCTGCTGCTGGAGCGCAACGTTGCCGCTCAGTCAACCGAGCGCACCATCACGTAATAGGTCGGATGATCGAAGCCCGGATGGGCGCGGGCTTCGCTGCGCGTGAAGCCCAGGCTTTCGAACATCGCGATATTGTCGGGCAGGCGGATGCGCACATTGAGCGTGACCCGGCGGACGCGCGCGGCTTGCGCCACCGCCATCGCCGAGCCGACCAGGGCGCGCGCGATGCCGCGGCGCTGCCAGCCCGGTCTGACCGCGAGCCGGCCGAGATAGAAGCTGTCGCCCTCGGAATGCCAGAGCACGGAGCCGACCAGCAACCCCTCCGCCTCGGCGACGCTGCCCGCACCTTCGACGAGGGCGGCCGCAATGCCGGGGCCGGTCTCCGACAAAGCGCCCGGCCGCGGCGCCAGCTCACCGTCATAGGGCGCGAAGGCTTCATGGAGCAACGCCGCGATGGTTTCGCCATCCGCCGCTGTCGCGGCCCGCAAGCGATAGCCGGCTGCGGATGCAGGCCTGATCGCCGGGTTCGACATCGGCGCGCGCTCAGTCCTGCGCTTTCGCGTAACCGACGCCGCGTAGCGCCTCGCCGATCTCCGGCAGGATCGCCGGATCGTCGATTGTCGCCGGCGTCTTGACTTCCTCGCCGTCGGCGATCTTCTGCATGGTGGCGCGCAGGATCTTGCCCGACCGCGTCTTGGGCAGGCGCTTCACCACCGCCGCCGTCTTGAAGGCCGCCACCGGTCCGATGCGCTCGCGCACCAGCGCCACCACTTCCTTGACGATCTCGCGATTGTCGCGCGCGACACCGGCCTTCAGCACCAGGAACCCCAGCGGCACCTGGCCCTTGAGCTCGTCATGGGCGCCGATCACGGCGCATTCCGCCACATCCGGATGGGCGGAGAGCACTTCCTCCATGGCGCCGGTCGAGAGGCGGTGGCCCGCGACATTGATCACGTCGTCGGTGCGCGCCATCACATAGACATAGCCCTCCTCGTCGATGAAGCCCGCATCGCCGGTATTGTAATAGCCGGGATAGGCCCGCAAGTAAGCATCGAAGAAGCGCTGCTCTGCGTTCCACAGGGTCGGGAAGGTGCCCGGCGGCAACGGCAGCTTGCAGACCAGCGCACCGATATCCCCGCGCTTGACCTCCTCGCCTTCCGCACCCAGCACCCGCACATCCCAGCCCGGCACCGCCTTGGTCGGGGAGCCATGCTTGACCGGGAATGGCTCGATGCCCATGCAGTTCGACACGATCGGCCAGCCCGTCTCGGTCTGCCACCAATGATCGATCACCGGCACCTTGAGATGGGTCTCGGCCCATTCGAGCGTCGCCGGATCGGAGCGCTCGCCCGCGAGGAACAGCGTGCGGAAGCTGCGGATGTCGTAGTTGCGCAGGAGCTTCGCGTCGGGATCGTCGCGCTTGATCGCGCGGAAGGCGGTCGGCGCGGTGAAGAGCGCCGAGATCTTGTGCTGCTGGATCACGCGCCAGTAGGTTCCGGCGTCGGGCGTGCCAACCGGCTTGCCCTCGAAGAGCACCGTGGTGCAGCCCTGCAGCAGCGGGGCATAGACGATGTAGGAATGGCCGACCACCCAGCCCACATCCGAGGCCGCCCACCACACCTCGCCGGGCTCGATGCCGTAGATGTTCTTCATGCTCCATTGGAGCGCGACGGCATGGCCGCCATTGTCGCGCACGACGCCCTTGGGCTGCCCGGTGGTGCCGGAGGTGTAGAGCACATAGAGCGGATCGGTCGCGGCCACGGGCACGCAGGCCGCGGGCTTGGCAGTGGCCGTCGCTTCCTCCCAATCGAGATCGCGGCCGGGCTTCATCTCGGCCCTGGCCTGCGGACGCTGCAGGATGATGCAATGCTCGGGCTTGAACTGGGCCAGATCGATCGCGGCATCGAGCAGCGGCTTGTAGGGCAGCACGCGCCCCGGCTCGAGCCCGCAGGAGGCCGAGACCACGATCTTGGGTCTGGCATCGTTGAGACGCGTCGCCAGCTCGGCGGGCGCGAAGCCACCGAACACCACCGAATGGATCGCACCGAGACGCGCACAGGCCAGCATGGCGATCGCGGCTTCGGGCACCATCGGCATATAGAGGATGACGCGGTCGCCCTTGACGACGCCCTGCCCCGCGAGCACGCCCGCGAAGCGCGCCACCAGATCGGTCAGCTCCGCATAGGTGAAGCTGCGGCTCTGGCCGGTCATGGCGCTGTCATAGATCAGCGCCGCCTGCTGGCCCCGTCCCGCCGCGACATGGCGGTCGAGACAGTTGTAGCAGGTGTTGAGGACGCCGCCCGTGAACCAGCGATAGAAGGGCGGCCGGCTCTCATCGAGCAGCTTGTCCCAGCGCTTCTCCCAATGGATCGCGGCCGCGGCCTCGCTCCAGAATCCTTCCGGATCCTCGAGCGAGCGGCGATAGATCTTGGCGTAACGGCCAGCCATGACGTCCCCCGGTTCTTCTTGTCGGGCGCTCATTGATCGATCGGGCCCGTCGATGCGCCGACTCTGCCCAATCGTCCCGTCCGGGTAAAGCCGCGCGGGGTCCCTGGCCTCAGGCGTCCTTCACCCAGCTTTCATACTCGACCGCCATGCCGACGATCGCGGCTTCGAGGATGCGCTGGCCCGCTTCGACCGAGGAAAGCCCTGGATTGGAGCCGATGCGGCCATCGGGAAACTTCCGACGATAATCGGCGGCGTCGGCGAAATCGCCCGAGGGCGCGATCTCGGGGTCGAGCGTCATCGGCTTGGCGGCGTCGGGATAAACGGCCCAGGTCATCGATACCTCGGAAGGCGTGGCATGGCTGCCCTCGGCGCGGCCATAGAGCTCACGCGACAAGGCGCCCACCTGCTTCGCCTCCCACCAGTTCTTCAGGCGGCAGCGGATCGCCGGCATGTTGGCGGCGGTGCCGCTCGCCGGCGCCAGGCTGGCGCCGGCATAGATCTCGGAGAAGGCCGCGGTCAGCGTCGCGATATTGCCGCCATGGCCGTTGAGGAAGAAGAAGCGCCGGAAGCCATGCACGGAAAGGGACTCCACCATGTCGCGCACCACGGCGATGAGCGTCGAGGGCCGCAAGGTCATCGAGCCCGGGAAGCCCAGATGATGCTGCGCCATACCCACCGAGATGGTGGGCGCCACCATGGCACCCGTGCGATCGCCCACGCCCCTGGCCACTTCCTCGGCGCAGATCGCATCGGTGCCGACGAGACCGTTGGGCCCATGCTGCTCGGTCGAGCCGATCGGCATGATGATGCCCTGGCTGCGGGTCAGATAGGATTCGACCTCGGGCCAGGTGGCGAGCTGAAGCTGCATGGACGCGGCACTCCTTCGATTTGATGCGGCCCGGCTTTGACGGGATTGCGAGCCGTCGGCATGATGAGGGAGCGCCGGCCCATGGGGCAAGGCGCATCGATTCCTCTCCGGTTCCCTCTCATCCCAGGCAACATTACTCATGGCCAATATCGGCGTCTTCGCCACGATCCTGGACGCGGCCGGCCATCTGCTGCTGGTGCACCAGAACTATGCCGATCGCGTCTGGACGCAGCCCGGCGGACGGGTCGAGCCGAAGGAATCGCCGCTCGAGGCCTTGCATCGCGAAGTGCGGGAGGAAACCGGCCATCGCATCCAGGTCGAGCGTTTCGTCGGCGCCTATTCGCGCATCTATGACGACGATCTCGTGCTGGCCTTCATCGGCCGCTCGATCGGCAGCGAACCCTGGGCGCCCGATGGCGAAATCTCGGCGATCGGATTCTTCGCGCCCGATCGACTGCCCGAGCCGATGACTCTGCGCACGCGGACCCGGATCGCCGACGCGCTGGCCGGCCGCTCAGGCTTGGTGCGCGTCTATGATGCGCCGGAGCATCAGCATGCGAGTTTTCCGGAGGGTCTTTGAGGAGACGTGGGCGCGCCGAGCGCAAGACCGCGGGGGACGATCCTTTTCACGACGGGGTGCAAGGA
>NZ_JBOHKS010000216.1:0-6594 GCF_050729195.1 Hypericibacter sp. | reverse complement strand
CCTGGGGCTCGCCACCGCCTTCATGCTGACGCGCAGCCTGCGCGACTGCGCCACGCTGCTCGACCTCGCCTCGGGCGCCGTCCCCGGCGATGCCTATGAGATCGCGCCGCCCGCCGGCAGCTATGCGAAGGCGATCGAGACGCCGCCCAAGCCCTTGCGCGTTGCGCTCTGCACCGACTCCTGGTCGGGCCATCCGCTCGATCCGGAGGTGGTGCGGGCGGCGAAGGAAGCCGGCAAGAAGCTCGAAGCACTGGGCCATCATGTCGAGGAAGCGGGCCCGCGTTTCGATTACGCCGCCTTCCTCGCGGCGCAAAAGGTGATCTGGGCCGCGACCACCACGCCCTCGCTGGACGAGCTCGCCGCAGCGTTGGGCAAACCGATCGACGAAAGCGAACTCCAGGCCACGACCATCGCGGTCTATCGCCATGGCCAGGCCCTGTCGGCCGCGAGCCTGGTGACGGCGCTCGGCGTCTATGACCAGGTGACGCGCGCGGTCGGCGAGTTCCTCGCCCACCATGACATTCTCGTCACGCCGACCGCGCCCATCACGCCCGAGCCCATCGGAACCTACGACCCGGGCCGCCCGGGCCGCACCATCGACAGCGTCTTCGACGATCTGGCACCGAAGGAAACCTTCACCGCGCTTTTCAACGGCACCGGCTCGCCGGCGATCTCCCTGCCGCTGGGCTGGACCAAGACGGGTCTGCCGGTGGGCGTGCAGTTCGTCGCGGGCTTCGGCCGCGAGGATCTGCTGCTGCGCCTCGCGCGCCAGCTGGAGCAGGAATATCGCTGGGACCAGCGCCGCCCGGCGCTGCATGTGACCAAGATCTGACTCGGAACAGAAGGGATCGGACTGCCAGAATTGCCTATCGCCAACCAATAACAAACAACGACCCGTAACAGGAGGACTCACATCATGGATCGCCGTTCATTCTTGCAAACCACCGCCTTCGCCGCCGGCCTGGCCACCCTGCCAGGCCTGGCCTTCAGAGCAGGCGCTGCCGACGCCAAGATCCTGCGCATGGGATATGGCTCGGACGTGCTGACGCTCGACCCGATCAAGACCGTCTATGGGTCCGACATCATCATCCAGGGCCTGATGTTCGCCCGCCTGCTGCAGGCCAACGCCGACCGTAGCGAAGTCGGGCCGGGCCTCGCGGAGAAGTGGGACATCTCCGATGACGGGCTGATCTACACCTTCTATCTGCGCGACGCGAAATTCTCGGACGGCTCGCCGATTACCGCCGAGGATGTGGCCTTCAGCTATACGCGGATGCGTTTCCAGAAGGATACGGCCTACAACGCGCCCTTCCAGCCGTTGAAGGAAGCCAAGGCGAAAGACGCCAAGACGGTCGTCATGACGCTCGACCGCAAATTCACGCCCTTCCTGACCCTGACCGAGATCTGGAACACCGGGATCGTGCCGAAGGCCGCGGTCGAGAAGATGGGCGATGACGCCTTCGCCAAGGCGCCCGTGACCTCCGGTCCCTTCAAGTTCGTCGATTGGAAGCCCGGCGACCGCGTCGTCCTGGCCAAGAACGAGCATTACTATCGCCCGGGCCTGCCGCATCTGGACGGCATCGAGTTCCGTTATGTGCCCGACGACAACACCCGCGTCTCGATGCTCCAGGCGGGAGAGATCGACGTCAATATCGGCGTTCCCATCGCGCGTCTCGCCGAACTCAAGGCGGCCGGTTTCCGCGCCGACCCCGAAACCTCGAGCGTGACCTACGAGCTGCTGATCAATCACTCGAAGGCGCCATTCGACAATCTGAAGTTCCGGCAGGCGGTCAGCCATGGCATCGATCGCCAGGCGATCGCCGATACCGTGACCTTGGGTTCGGGCGTGGCGGCGAATTCGATCTTCAGCCCCGCCCTCAACTATTTCGACAAATCGCTGCCGGTGATCCAGCGCGATGTGGCGAAGGCAAAGGCGCTGCTGGCCGAATCGGGCGTCAAAGACGCCAGCTTCGAGCTGATGGTCGCCGCGGGCGTTTCCGACGACGAGAAGACCGCGATTCTGATCCAGGCACAGCTCGCCGATGTCGGAATCACGGCCAACGTCGCCAAGGTCGATCCGACCAGCGTCTGGACCCGGCTGATCGATGGCGATTATCAGTCCCAGATCAACTGGTGGTATAATGAGACGCGCGATCCCGACAATGCGTTGCGGTGGTGCGCCTGGGGAGCGGGCGACAACAAGTCCTACTACACCCGCTACAACAATGACGAGGTCAACAAGCTGATCGAGGAGGGGGCGGGCGAGACCGACGGCGACAAGCGCGCCGCCATCTATGCCAAGATCCAGCAGATCACCGTGGATGAGGTGGCGCAGGTCGCGCTCTACTATCCGGCTTGGCTCAACGGTTACAGCCCCAAGGTCAAAGACCTGATCCTCAATATCGGTCTTCAGTTCTCCGAGATCGACCAGACCGACCTGGTTTAGCTTTTGGTCGCATTTCAGGCTCGAACCGGTTCCGCGGAACCGGTTCGAGCCCGGATGCGCTCTTGCTTCTCCCGCCACGGCTGGCGAATCATCGACGCATGGATCGTTTCGCGTTTCTGCTCAAACGCCCGGTGCAGCTGATTCCGGTCATCATCGGGATCAGCCTGGTCACCTTCATCCTGATTCAAATGACGCCCGGCGATCCGGTGCGCATCATGCTGGGGCCGAAGGCTTCTCAGGATGCGGTCGATTTCATCCGTGCCCGCTACGGCCTCGATCAGCCGATCCTGGTCCAGTATTTCTATTTCGTGCTGAACGCGCTGCGCGGCGATTTCGGCCAGTCGATCATCTATCGCAGCCCCGTCGGCCGGGTGATCCTGGACCGCATCGAGCCGACGCTCTACCTGATCCTCTATGGACTGGCGCTCTCGATCGCCTTCACCCTGGCGCTCGCGACCGCCGCGGCCCGCGCGCGCGGACGCTGGCTCGACCAGCTGGTGCGTCTCGTCTGCGTCAGCAGCGTCGGCATCCCCTCCTATTTCATCGGGCTGATGCTGATCCTGGGCTTCTGCCTGCGCTTCAAGCTGTTCCCGGTCTCCGGCTACGGCGCGGGCTTCTTCGAGAATTTCTATCATCTCTTCCTCCCGGCGCTCACCATCGCGATCGGCGTCACCCCGATCCTGACCCGCAATCTGCGCGCCACCTTCATCCAGCAGCTGGACGCGGATTATGCGACCGCCGGCCGGTCGAAGGGATTGTCGGAGGGCTATATCTTCAGCCGCCATGTGTTCTGGAACTCGCTGCTCCCGACCGTCAATCTGATGGGCGTGGTGGTGTCGTTCCTCATCGGCGGCACCGTCCTGGTCGAGAACGTGTTCAACATTCCCGGCATGGGACAGGCCCTGATCCGCGCCGTCCTGACCCGCGATTACTTCGTGGTGCAGGCCGTGACCCTGGTCCTCGCCTTCGGCATCGTCATCACCAACTTCATCGTCGATGTGGTGACGGTCCTGCTCGACCCGCGGGTGAAGCTGTGAGCGCCACGACCGCCGGTCTTGCGCAAAGCCGCTTTGCCCGGGTCTGGGCCTCGCTGCCGACGACGCTCGTCGTCGGTGTCGCCCTCACCCTGGTCTGGGTTTTCCTGGCGCTGGCGGCCCCGCTCCTCACCGAGTACGACCCGATCAAGGTCGATGTCCTCAATATCCTGAAGCCTCCCGGCGAGGCCCATTGGCTGGGCTCCGACGCGCTCGGCCGCGACATCTACACCCGCATCCTCTATGGCGCGCGCGCCGACCTGATGATGGCCTTCTTCGGCGTGGTCGGGCCCATCATCCTCGGCACCCTCATCGGGCTCCTCGGCGGCTATTTTGGCGGGCGCATCGATTCCATCCTGATGCGCATCTTCGAGGTGACCGTCTCCTTCCCCTATTTCGTGCTGGTGATCGCCATCGTCGCGGTGCTGGGACCGGGACTGCAGAGCTATTTCATCTCGCTCACCCTGGTGAACTGGGTCACCTATGCGCGCCTCGTGCGCAGCGAGGCGCTGGTGCTGCGCAATGCCGATTTCGTGCTGGCGGCGCGCAGCATGGGCTTCAGCCACAGCCGCACTATCCTGTTCCATGTGCTGCCCAACGCGATGGTGCCCTCGGCCGTGTTCGTCATGACCGATGCGGTGCTCACCATCGTGCTCGGATCCTCGCTGGGCTTCCTCGGGCTGGGTGTGCGGCCACCGACGCCCGAATGGGGTGCCATGATCGCCGAGGGCGCCAATTATCTTACCACCGCCTGGTGGATCGCCTTCTTTCCCGGCCTCGCCATCTGCATCCTGGCGCTCGGGCTCTCGCTCATCGCCGACGGGCTCGCGCGCCTGTTGAATACGGGGCCCTGAGGATGGCTGATAAGCCCAGTGCCACGGAGGCCGGTGGGAACGAGGAGCTGGTTCGGGTCGAGAACCTCGCCATCGACTTCGCCACGCAATACGGCACTGTGCCGGCGCTCAAAGGCGTGTCTTTCTCTCTTCATCGCGGCGAGGCGCTTGGGATCGTCGGCGAGTCCGGTTCCGGCAAGACCGTCGCCTGCCGCGCCATCCTGAAGCTGATCGCCGCCAACGCCACGGTGCGGTCGGGCCGCATCCTGGTCGAGGGCACCGATGTCCTGGCGATGAACGAGGCCGAGCTGCTGCGCTTCCGCGGCGAGAAGGCCGCGATGATCTTCCAGAATCCCTCGACGCATCTCGATCCGATCATGCCGGTCTGGCGTCAGGTCGGCGAAGGGATGGTATTGCATCAGGGCTTGAGCTGGCGCGACGCCAAGCTCAAGGCGATCGAGCTCCTGCGCGACATGCAGATCATCGACCCGGCGCGGCGCGCGGGCGCCTATCCGCATGAGCTCTCGGGCGGCATGCGCCAGCGGGTCATGATCGCGGCGGCCCTCGCCTGCGAGCCCGAGATCCTCATCGCGGACGAACCTACCACCGCGCTCGATGTCACGGTGCAGGCGCAGATCCTGGCTCTGCTGCGCCGCATCCGGCGCGACCGGCAATTGTCGCTGATCCTGGTTTCGCATGATCTGGGCGTCATCGCCGAGATGTGCGACCGGGTCGTGGTGATGAAGGACGGGGCGGTGATGGAGACCGGCTCGGTCGAGCAGATCCTGACCTCGCCCCGCAACGACTACACCAAGCGTCTGATCGCCTCGCAGCCCTCGCTGATGAAGCCGGCGGTGCGCAAGACCGATGCGGCCGCCAAGCCGGCGCTGCGTCTCGCGGTCGAGGGGCTGAAGGTGGAATTCCGCTCCGCGCAGAGCCTGACCGGCTGGATCATGCAGCGGCCCGCCCATGGCGTCACCGCCGTGGACGACGTCTCCTTCACCCTGCCGCGCGGCGGCTCGCTGGGCATCGTCGGCGAATCCGGCTCGGGCAAGAGCACGATCGCCCGAAGCCTGATCGGGCTGGCCGCGCCGCAGGCGGGCCGCATCCTGGTCGACGGCAAACCGGTCGAGCGCTTGCTGCAGGAACGGCCTCCGGCCGAGCAGCGCAAGATGCAGATGGTGTTCCAGGATCCGTTCCTGTCGCTCAATCCCGCCATGACGGTGGCGGCGACCCTGGCCGAGCCTTTGCGCCAGCATCGCCTCTGCGGCGACCGGGACATCCCTGCGCGGCTGACCGACCTGATGGCGAAGGTCGAGCTGCCGCAGAATCTGCTCGAGCGGCGCACCACGCAGCTCTCGGGCGGCCAGCGCCAGCGCGTCGGCATCGCCCGCGCGCTCGCCCTCGAGCCCGAGATCCTCATCGCCGACGAGGTGACCTCGGCGCTCGACGTCACGATCCAGGCGCAGATCCTGGGATTGTTCGAGCGGCTGCGGCGCGAGATGGGGCTGACCCTGATCCTGATCTCGCACGATCTCGCGGTGGTGCGGTATCTCTGCGAGCAGGTCGCGGTCATGCGCCAGGGCAAGCTCGTCGAATATGGCCCGACCGAGCAGGTGCTGAGCCATCCGCGCGAGGACTACACCAAGGCGCTCCTCGCCGCGATCCCGCTGCTGTCCCGGTGCAGCGACGCCGCCGAATAGGGTGCGATATCCTCGCACCTCCTTGGCCAAATCGAACAAGAGAAGGCAAGGCACTCCATGATGAAACGCATACTCGTCTCGGTCGGACTGACGCTTGCGGCCCTATCGGCATACTCGGCGAATGCCGGCGATCCCGCAAAGAACGTCCTGGTGACACCGGTGCTGACGACATCGGTCACGTCCAGCGGCCAAGCGATCGTACTTCCCTCGAAAGATTCTACCGTCATCGTCTCCACCTACGAGATCGCCAAGGGGGCCACGCTTCCCGAGCACAAGCATCCCTATCCCCGATATGCATACGTGCTGGCCGGGGAAATCCGCGTTACGAACACCGACGCCGGCAAAAGCGAGACTTACAAAGCGGGCGACTTCATCATCGAGGCGATTGGCCAGTGGCACCACGCGGAGAATGTCGGGGACGGCCCCGTCAAGCTGCTCGTCATCGACCAGGTCGCGGGCGCCGGCGGCAACGTCATCTTGCAGCAATAAGGCGGACGGCACCGTCTTGAGCGGGAGAGGCCGGCACTCGCGCTTCGTTCAGACAAAAGAAAAGCGCCGGACCTGAGGAAGGTCCGGCG
>NZ_JBOHKS010000215.1:0-5951 GCF_050729195.1 Hypericibacter sp. | reverse complement strand
GTCCTCACGAAATCCTTCACGAGCGCCGACACCTCGATCACACAGAACAGCTCGCCGACCTTCGCGCATGGCTTCAGCGTCTTGCCGAAGCTGGTTCAGTTCTATCTGGTCTGCCAGTCGGCGGACGGGAACTACGCCAGCGGCGATGTCATCCAGGTGACGCCGCACACGATCCAAGACACCGGGTCGGGAAGCGGCGCCGCACAGTTCGGCGCCTATGTCGACACCACCAACATCACCGTGATCGCGCCCAACACGACGGCGGTGTTCAAGGCACTCGACAAGACGACGCGCGGGCAATTCTTCCCCGATCTGACCAAATGGAAACTGCGCGTCGTCGCTTTCGCTTAAGGAGCCATCATGACCGAGCCGAAGGAAAGCTGGCACCTCGACAAGAAAGTCCCGATCGCGCTGATCGGCGCCCTCATGATTCAGACCGCCGCTTTCGGCGTCTGGATGGGCTCCATCCAAGAGCGGGTGAACATGGTCGAGGCCTGGCAAGGCAAGAACGACCGGCTCGATACGCGTCTCTCGGTCGTGGAAAGCCAGCTCGGCAACGTCCAGGCCATCCTGCTGCGGATCGAGAACAAGATCGATCGGAGCCAGCCATGAGCCGGATCGTACTTCCCTGCAGCTTCGACGACCTCGATGTCATGGCGCGCACCGTCTATGGCGAGGCGCGCGGCGAGATTCCGGTGGGGCAGGTGGCCGTCGCCTGGTGCATCCGGACCCGGGCGGAGATCGACCTCGGTCATGACGGCAAGCCGGACTGGTGGGGCGAGGGAATCGGCGGCGTCTGCCTGAAGCCCTTTCAGTTCTCCTGCTGGCTGCCGAACGATCCGATGTTTCCGAAGATCAAGGCTGCGAAGACCTCGCAGCTCGCCGACTGCCTGAAGGCTTGTTACGCGGTGCTCGTCGGCGAGGCACCCGATCCCACCGGCGGCGCCACCCATTATTACGCATCCTCGATCGCCGTTCCCCCTTGGGCCGCCGGCAAGACGCCGGTCGCGGTCATCGGCGCGCATCGTTTCTTCCGCCTGATCTAAACCCGATCCCACCGATTGCAACGCATCACCGGCACCTGCATCCCGCGGGCGCCGCAACCCCGGAGCTTGCCCCTATGTTCACCACTCTCGACAAGGCCCTGGTCGCCCTGGTGATGGCCCTTCTCGCCATCCTCAACCAGGCTTTCGGCATCGTCACCCCGTCCTTCCTGACCGAAGGTAATGTGACGGCGATCATCGCCGCGATCACGCCGCTGCTGGTTTATGTCGTGCCCAACAAGCCGAAGGCCTGAGGCAGACGATGGAG
Source organism: Hypericibacter sp. (assembly GCF_050729195.1). NCBI lineage: Bacteria > Pseudomonadati > Pseudomonadota > Alphaproteobacteria > Rhodospirillales > Dongiaceae > Hypericibacter > Hypericibacter sp. Next base: position 4,640 of record NZ_JBOHKS010000215.1, on the reverse strand, counting down.
ACCTATGTTGCCCTCGGGGGGCTGATGCTCCTGCTGGGCGTCCTGTTCTATCTGGTCTGGCGCTTCGGCAAGTCCGCCGGCGCGTCAGCCCAGGAGGCCACCAGCTCGGGCGCGGGCTTGAAGGTCGAACAGAAGATGGCGCAGGCCGGCGCCGATGCTCCTTCCGACCTCAGAGCCGTCGAGGATCGGGCGAGACGGGGAGAGTTCTGATGCGCGTCCTTGCTCTCGCCGCGGTCCTCCTGCTGGCGGCCTGTCGGACGCCGGTCGTGACGGCTTGTCCGCCGGTGCCGATCTACGACCCGGAATTCCAAGGGCGCCTGGCCGACGAGATCCATGCGCTGCCGCCCGACAGCGCGTTGGGCCAGGCAATCATCGATTACAAACGGCTGCGCGATCAATTGCGGGCCTGTCGCGCAACCTGATGCCGGCGCGGCCTTGCGATAATCGCGATGAGAGCGGGAAGAAATGGTGCCGCCGAGAAGAATCGAACTTCCGACCCCGTCCTTACCAAGGACGTGCTCTACCTCTGAGCTACGGCGGCACGAGCATTGACCATCGAGGAGGGATCCTTGCGGGTTCGTCCGCAGGCCCCTCGAAGGCGGCGAAACTTGCCATAAGCCGACTGGCCAGAGCAAGGCCGAAGGCCAGCCGGTCGTTTCCAGTCTAAGGCCTTCCAGGTTAAGAAGATTACCTTCCTCCCGCCCGACGGCTCCGGGCGCGACATCCTGCCCCTCCTCAGCCCTCGAGACCGGCCGGGCCCTTCCGGACCGCACCGGTCGCTGGCGCGTCCTTCCGGGATTGGCATCCCAATCCCGCCATCTTCCCCCTCCATCCTTCGCTCCCCTGCCGCTGGCGGTCTCTGCCGGTCGCTCCAGCCTTGACCCCGGGCGGCGGGCGGCCTATTTCCGCAGCGCCCCCGATGCCGGAGCCTCGCCGATGCCCGATCAGAGTCCCAAATCCCCTCGCGCGCCACAGTCCCGCGCTGGCCATGACGGCGTCATTCGCGGTGCCGACCAGGATGCCCGGCTCGCCGCCGAGTTGCGCCGAAACCTGCTGCGCCGCAAGCAACAGCAGCGGGCCCGCGCCGACAATGCGTCCGCCGGCGAGACCGGTGAGGTTGCGGAGAATGGCGAGGAAAGCGGCGGCGTTCACGAACGATGAAAGGCCGGCGGCGCGTGGGCCGCGGGTCGGGAGGACGGCATGCCCGAGGGCCGGGTTTTGCATGCTCCCATTGACAGTCTGTTCGACTAATATCTCTCCGAGGCTTGGCTGCCTTGAGCCGGCGCCGGGTCCTTCTCCTGACGCCGAACTTCAACGGTTCGACCGGCCCCCGAAGCCCGATGGGAATAGGGGGCGGGGCGGCCGGTTCTTTAGGGTTCCGAGGGCATTCGATGGACAAGATTCGCGTCCGCGGCGGCAAGCCGCTCAAGGGCGAAATTCCGATCAGCGGCGCCAAGAACGCCGCCCTGCCGCTGATGGCGGTGAGCCTGCTGAGCGATGAAACGCTCACGCTGGGAAACGTGCCTCATCTGGCGGACATCAGCACGATGGCCGGGCTGCTGGCGCAAATCGGGACCGAGCTGGGCTTGAACGGCCAGTCGCATCCGGGCGGACATACCGGCCAGGTCATGGAGCTGACCACCCGCGATATCCGCCACACCCGCGCCGATTACGACCTGGTGCGCAAGATGCGCGCGTCGGTGCTGGTGCTGGGCCCGCTCCTGGCGCGCGCCGGGCACGCGGAGGTCTCGCTGCCGGGCGGCTGCGCGATCGGAACGCGACCGATCGACCTGCATCTGATGGCGATGCAGAAGCTGGGCGCCGTGATCGAGCTCAAGGAAGGCTATGTGCTGGCGACGGCGCCCAAAGGCCTGACCGGCGGGTCGGTTGCCTTCCCGATCGTCTCGGTGGGGGCCACGGAAAATCTCATGATGGCGGCGAGCCTCGCCAAGGGGACGACCGAAATCACCAATGCGGCGCGCGAGCCCGAGATCATTGATCTGGCGAAATGCCTGACGGCGATGGGCGCCCGGATCGAGGGCGCCGGCACCGACAAGATCTTCGTGCATGGCGTGGACCGGCTTCATGCCGCCCGCCATGACGTGGTGGTCGATCGGATCGAGACCGGCACCTACGCCATGGCCGCTGCCATCACCGGCGGGTCGGTCGAACTGCTGGGTGCCGACCGGGAGCTGATCGGGACGGTCTGCACCGTGCTCGAGAAGGCCGGCGTCGCGATCGAGCGGACCAACCGGGGCCTGCATGTCAGCCGCGCGAACGGCCCGCTGCAGGGAACCGATGCGATCACCGAGCCGTTCCCCGGCTTTCCGACCGATCTCCAGGCGCAGTTCATGGCGATGATGACCGTATCCCAGGGGGCGGCCATGATCACCGAGACGATCTTCGAGAACCGCTTCATGCATGTGCCCGAGCTGGCGCGCATGGGCGCGAACATCACGGTGCATGGCGCCTCGGCCATGGTGCGGGGCGTGTCGAAGCTGACGGGCGCGCCGGTGATGGCGACCGATCTGCGGGCGTCGGTCTCGCTGGTCATGGCGGGTCTGGTCGCCGAGGGCGATACGATCCTCAATCGCGTCTATCACCTCGACCGCGGCTATGAGCGGTTGACCGAGAAGCTCCAGGCCTGCGGCGCCGATATCGAACGGGTCCACGGATGAGCGAGGGCGCCGGGCTGAAGCTTCGCGCGCGCGACGCCGCCGATCTGGCGATCATCGCCGCCTGCCTGCAGGACGCGCTGATCCGGCCGAGGGACATGACCTATCTCGCCGAGGAGAGGCGCTTTGCGTTCGTGGCCAATCGCTTCCGCTGGGAGGCGGCAGCGCGGGGCTCGGAGGCCACGGCAACGGCACCTGCGAGCGCGGCCCGCCTCGGCGATGAGGACGGCGACGTGGAGTTCGCGGATGGCGAAACGCTGGGCCCGGTCTATCAGCGGGTTCATTGCGGCGTCTGCTTCGATCGCGTTCGCGGGGTGAAGCTGCGGGGATTCACCCTGGCGAAAGGTCCCGAGTTTCTCGAGCTTTTAACGGTCCAGGCCCAGGGCGATGCGATCCTGATCATGTTCGCGGGCAACGCCACCGTCCGGCTCGAGGTCGAGGCGGTGCGGTGCCATTTCGAAGACCTGGGCGAGGCCTGGCCGACGGCCTGGCGCCCCGAGCATGTCGATGCCGACGAGGCAGAATCCCGTCGGAAAGGCCCGGCATGACGGCGCAGATGCGGCGCAAGGCGGGGGACAAGACCGATTCGATCATCCTGGCGCTGCCCAAGGGTCGGATTTTGCCGGAGGTCATGCCGCTGCTGACGCGCGCCGGCATCCGAGTCGAGCCGGATTTCGACAATGACCGTTCACGCAAACTTCGTTTCCAGACCAACATCGCCGACCTGACGGTGGTGCGGGTCCGCAGTTTCGATGTCGCCACCTTCGTCGCCTTCGGTGCCGCGCATCTGGGCGTGGCCGGCAGCGACGTGCTGATGGAGTTCGACTATCCCGAACTCTATGCCCCCATCGACCTCGGCGTCGGGCGCTGCCGCATCGCGGTCGCCGAGCCCAGGGAGCTGGTGGCGAGCGACGATCCCAGCCGCTGGAGCCATGTCCGGGTCGCGACCAAATATCCGGAGACGGCGCGCCGTTATTTCGCCGCCCGCGGCGTGCAGGCCGAGTGCATCGCGCTCAGCGGCGCCATGGAACTCGCGCCGCAGCTCGGACTTTGCACGCGGATCGTCGATCTGGTTCAGACCGGCGCAACGCTCAAGGCCAATGGGCTGGCCGAGATCGAGACCATTGCCGAGGTCAGCGCAAGGTTGGTGGTGAATCGCACGGCGCTGAAGCTGCATCCCGAGGCCATCGGCGAGCTGGTGACCCGGATCCAGGAGGCGGTCGATGCCGCATAGGCTCGATGCACGCCAGGTCGGATTCGAAGCGCAGTTTGCCGAATTCCTCACCGGAAAGCGCGAAGCGCAGCAGGACGTCAACGATGCGGTCGTCGCCATCATCGCCGAGGTGCGGCGGCGCGGCGATGCGGCCCTCCTCGATTATACGCGCCGGTTCGACCGGATGGAGCTTGGAGCGGACCAGATCCGGTTGACGGCCGCGGCGATCGATGAGGCCGCCCGACAATGCGCGACCGAGGTTCGCGATGCGTTGCATTTCGCGGCGGAGCGCATCGAGAGCTATCACCGCAGGCTGATGCCGTCGGATCTCGATTATCGCGACGCCAGCGGCGCGCAGTTGGGTGCGCGCTGGCGGCCGGTCGCGTCGGTCGGTCTCTATGTTCCCGGCGGTGCCGCGGCCTATCCGAGCTCCGTGCTGATGAATGCGGTGCCGGCGCGGGTCGCCGGCGTGAAGCGGCTGGCGATGGTGGTGCCGACGCCGGGCGGCAGCCTCAACCCGGCGGTCATGGCGGCGGCACAGATTGCCGGGGTCACCGAGATCTATCGCGTGGGCGGTGCCCAGGCGGTGGCGGCGCTGGCCTATGGCACGCAGACCATCGTCGCGGTCGACAAGATCGTCGGGCCCGGCAATGCCTATGTCGCTGCCGCCAAGCGTCTGGTTTTCGGCCAGGTCGGGATCGACATGATCGCCGGACCTTCGGAGATCCTGGTGGTGGCCGACGGCGCCAACG
>NZ_JBOHKS010000214.1:0-19330 GCF_050729195.1 Hypericibacter sp. | reverse complement strand
GCAGGATCCGCTCAACAAGTCTGGGGGTGATCTCTCCGGCCTCGATCGCGCTCTTGATGCTGGTGAGCCGGGCCTCGGGGTTGGCCGGTACTGAGACCAAGCTGACCTCGAAGAGCTGAACATCCTTCAGGATACGACGGCCCTTTTCGAAGATTGCATCCCGCGAACGAAAGCCCATCGATAACGCCAGGGCGCCGTCTTTGGCCAATGCGCGCGCTTCCGCGGCGCGCGGTACTTCGAGGGTGAGCTTGCCCCGCAGCCAAAGGCCCTTTTGATCCTCGCGCGCCTCGAGCCAGACACCGATCGGTTGACCAGGGTCGTGCTGCCACAGTAAGGCGGGCATGCTGCCGGCGGCGCGATGCTCGGCTAGGCTCTTTGCGAAGGCGCCAGGCGCCACGCTATCGCCAACGAAATCGACCCCACCGAAGGTAGAGCCATAGCCCGTGATCTCGCCGGTCGCGCTGGCAAGCTTGAACTGGATCGAGGTGAGGAACTCGAGGGAAGCTGTCATTGGGCCACGCTGATCGCGAAGAGGTTCGGGCCGCCCGTAGGTGCCCGTTTCCATGTCGCTCGCGTTCCCGGCATCGCGCCGGTGGTGGCAAGGGCTGCGTCGGCGTCGCGCCGATCACGTCCATCTCGAATGTATCGGCCCGCCGCCATCGTTTCAAGCCCGGCCGGCAGATGGCGCATCGAGCGGATCATCGGGTGGCAGCGCGCGGACCCGTCCCGCCGCCGTTTCCAGCTCCCGAGCGGCCATCTCGCGCCCGAACACATCAGCTGCGAGGCTGGCACCGATCCCGATTAGCGCCCGAGCCAGTGCGTCCGGAGGGTAGCCGAATCTGATCATCGCTTTGGCAGTGGCGATGAAGCTGGCGCCCAAGGCATTCGCGGTCGCTTCGCTAACCGGTGGCAACTCGAGCATCACGTCCGGGTTGTCCTTTTTCATGTCGCTCTCCTTCAGTGCTTCTTGGCGGGTGGTGGGGTTGTCGCCGTTTCGACGGCGGCTAGGTCGCTCGCCGCCTCGCGTAGGGCGGCGACTGCGCCGGCGATGCCGAGACTGCCGACCAGCAGCGTGATGGTCGCAGAGCAGACGCCTTGAATAACCGTGGTTTCATCGACGCCGCGCCGCACCATGTTCGCGCCGAATTCCTGGAACGCGATCGATATTCGGCCAACCCGTTCGGCCTGCGCGTCCTTGGCGGTATCGGTCACGTTTCCCACCGATCGTCTCCTTCTTCCTGGGTAAGGGGGATTTGATCCGTAACATCGTCACGCCCCAGGCTTTCTGCCGGTTGTGACGGTTCCCAATCCGTAACATCGCCTCCCGTTGTTACGCTTTCCAAACCGTCACAACCCAACGGCCCTGCGGCTTGTGCCTCTGTTACGGCTTCAGAGGGGGGTGCTTGCAGATAACGAGAGAACGCGTCGTCGAACTGCCGACGGTGATAGCCCTTCTGGGTCTTCAAGGCGGTGCGGATCGTGCTCGGCGCGATGCTGAACGGCGCGAGGGCTCGCGCGAGCTGCGGGGCACTCATGGGCTTACCCTTCCAGTCAGGCCACGGACGCCCCTCCATCTCGACCAGCGCCGCTACCAATTCGGCCGATGTCACCTTCTCCACCCGCTTCGCCTCAAATGTGCTGCGGATGTCCGCCAGCAGCATCGCCTTTACCGAGGCGGCCTCGCTGTCCCCTGCCGACAAACCCATCGCCGCTGCTCGAGCTCGACCCGGCCAGGCTCCACTAGCGAGATCCGCGATCGCTATGAGCGATGACCAGTTGTCCGCGGCGCGATCATTGAGGCCATCCGGTAGCACAGGCGTCAGGTTGCGAGCCCGGATCGCGTTGTCGGCTGCCCACCGCGCCACCCGGGCGCGCAGCACCTTCTGACGATCGCCATCCGATAACGATCGCTTGGCTACCTTCTCTCCCGGCAACTTTCGGCGCATCGGCACCACGATCGCTCGGTCGTGCAGGGTCGTCGGCAGGCTGCCGATCAGCGCGATGGCTTTCGGACACCAGGTCGTAAACCGAGTCGGCTCATGTTCCTCACCAACCAGCCGGATTACGAATGCCGTGGGCCGTGAGTGACCGGAATTCAGAATGCCTCGCAGCTCTTCATTGTCACGAACAAAGGAATCGGCCTCATCAATGATCAGCGATGGTGACCAACGCTCGATCGTTCGGAAAACCGCTGCGGCCGTGATATTTGATGCAGTCAGAGGCCTCGAGCAGAAGCCAGCCACGGCGGCCAAGGCGGAGCTTTTCCCACACCTTGGTTCGGGTGAAGAGAACGCCAGGAACGGCGTATGGTAGGCCGCCTCGATTAGCCACGAATGCAGCACCCACAGAGCCATAGCCGCCGCGCCATGCTGCGGAAGGATCACGCGAGCCGAAAACTCGGCTACCAGATCATCCAGAAGGCTGGCGCCGTTTTGTGGGTTAGACGATGGCTCAACTGCCCAGCCGAACGGATCTTCATCGGCGGCTTCGGTCTGTTCCGGACGCTGACGCTCCACCAACTTGTCCAGCGTGGAAACCCGGATGCCGAGCTCGTGGGCGGCACCATCACGCCGCCGGTCGTATTCGAACGCGGGCAGCTTCGCGAGCTCCTGGAGGCGGGCCTCGATGGCTTCGGGATCATTGTGCTCTTGCTGGATTTCGCGCATGGCCGCCACGAGACTGGCGCCGCCGCCGCTCTGCCAGGCTCGTTCCAATAGGACATTCTCCCGCTCGATCTGGTCGCCTGGCGCGGTCATTCCTTCGTCGCGGGCGGGCGGCTGATCATCGTCGACGCCGGGTCCGTCGCTCATGGCTCACCTCCGAGGCCAGCGAGGTGAGCGATCAAAGCGGCGCGTGAAGCCGAGACGGCATGGCGAGCACATAGCCAAGCCACAGCGAAGCGGCGCGCGTTGGCCGCTTGAATGACTGGAGTCCGGGGGGTAAGTTGTTCAACGTCGATCGCCCGATTGACGTTGAAGATTAACGAAGCCGCCAGGTCCCCATGCCCGGCGGCTTCTTCTTTTTCGATCATTTTTCGGCCCCCTCTTCGAGCAGGAGGCCGGCCACGACAGCGTCCCTGCGAGCGCGCTCAAGCAGCAGGATCAGCCCAGGCAGCAGCTCCAGCCGCAGATTCAACCCCTCACGTGTCGGGCGGCTGGGGCCGCTGTCTTCACCGTGCGACCACACCCGTAGGCCAAGCATTTCGACCCCACGCCACCGCGATCGCGTGATGCGCAGCTGCTCGGTGTTGTTTTTCCGCTGGGTCCCAATAATTCGCTCCGGCGGTGCTGACGCTACGGCCGAGCGACTGGTGAGCGATTGATGGCGGTCCATGGCTGTCACGCCGCCTTCTTCCGAAGCTCAGCGGCCAAGGCGATCAGCCAGGGTTCAATCTCTCCGCGCTCCGCCTGCCTTGCGGCCAGCAACTCCTCGATCTTGCCGTCGCGATCGGCCTGCAGTGCCTTCTGAATCAGCTCAATTTCGTCCTCGAACCACGCGCTGGCCTCACCGGTGCTGCCCATCCGCATGGGCTTGGGATAGATGCCCCTTCCGATCCGCTCGTAGAATGTGGATTTGCAGCAGTTGGCGGCCGCGCAGGCCGCGCGAATCCGCAAGATCGATCGCACCATTTATTCCTCGCTCCAGGAGTGAACCCGGTCTATTCCGGGCTGCGCTGGCCGAGGATGTATTGATGCGGCGACCTATGTCTTTTCCGATCTCATTCGGAAGAGTTGGTCTCAATCTCTAACTGCCCACCGGGCAACAGCCGCCGGACTTCATCCGGAAGCATGACGGCCTCGCCCGGGGTCAAGACAGTTCCACTCCGCGGGGCCGTTGTGGTCTCCGCACGGGTCCTGACCCCTTCAGCCAGCGAGAGAAAGTTCGGCAAATCAGCCGGAATGCATGGCATGGGCCGCGCTTCCCATTCCCCTTTATCGAAGAGGATGATCCAGGCTGCCCATAGATGCGCGACGGGTCGAAAGGTCTTCCAAACGATTTCGTTCACGTTGTTCGAGGCACTGGCTTTTTTCCCCGAGATGGCAAGATCGATCCCTCGCAATGTGCGACCCTTCGATCCGGCCTCGCGGCGTTGCGCCGCCAGAAGCGCATTGAAGACCACCAATCCAGCCCCGTAACCAAGCCGCTGCTGCCGCTCGATTTTGGGGGCCATATCGGCCGGCGGCGGCGTATGCAGGGCTATGCGAACAAGATTGGCGATCTCTTCCGGACTCAACCTTTCCCCAGCTTCAAGTCTATAGAGCCAATCCTCTACCGTTTCCGTTTGTGCCAGCTGACTCCGCAGGGCTGGGCTGTCCGGAAAGTGCATCCATCTTGCGACGACCCCGCAATGACCGTGCTGAGGTGAAAGGACTGCTTCCGGGGCGAGCTCCATCGTGGGGGCCGTCATTTCACCCTCCGCCGCATCTCCACCACCGTGTCGGCCTTCTGTCGTGGCGGCGAGGCGCAATAGGTCGCCCACGCATCCATCAATCTGCGGCGCTTTTCGAACAACTCGCCCCTGCGATAAGCTGCCTCGACTTTGTCAGCGACGGCATGCCATAGGGCCGCTTCCGAAACCTCATTTGCATAGTTGGTGGTTTCGGAAGCCCAATCCTTGAAACTGCTTCGAAATCCATGGACCGTTGCGCGATCGCTGCCGTAGCCCATGCCCTTCAGCATTTCAGCCATTGCCATATCACTGAGGCCCTCCCCCGCGCGATCGCCGACGAAGACGAAATCGTTGTCTGTCTCTCGATGAATCTCTCTGAGAATTTTGAGCGCCTGCTCGCAGAGTGGGACGCGCCGAGGCTTCGTCGTTTTGGCCCCAACCCGCTCGGCAGGCACCGTCCAGATCTTCTCCTTCAGATTGATCTCGTGCCACTGAGCGCCAACAGTCGCGCCGGTCCGTGCGGCGGTTAGGATCGTGAATTCGAGGGCTCGAGCCGAAGATCCCTCGCGCTTGCGGAGGGCCGCCATGAACCGGGGTATTTCATCGAAAGGCAACGCGGCGTGATGCTTGACACTGCGAATCTTCGATCGGGCGGGCAGCAGCTTGTCTAGGTGACCTCGCCAACGCGCAGGGTTTTCACCGGTCCTGTAGTCGCGCGCTTTGGCCCAGTCGAGAATCGCCTCTATGCGTCCTCGGACGCGCCCCGCGGTCTCAGGCTTGGGTTGCCAGATCGGCTCAATGACCTTCAGGACGAGACCGGTATCGACCCCTCCCACCGGCAGCTCACCGATGACCGGATAGACGTAGGTCTTAAGCGTCGCGGACCACTGGGCAACGTGCTTCGCATTCTTCCAGCCGGCCTTATGCGCCTCGATATAAGCGTCGCCGCACTCTCGAAAGCTTACACCCTTAGCTGCCTCAATCTGCGCTTTCAGCTTCCCGGCCCGGCGGGCTTCAATAGGATCCGTGCCCGATTGGATCAATTTGCGGGCAGCCCATGCGGCTTCCCTCGCCTCGGCCAGGCTCACGAGCTTCACCGGGCCCAACCCCATTTCCCGGGGTCGGTGGTGGATCTGATATCTCAGCAACCACTGTTTGGAGCCGCCGCGCGCGATCTGCAGCCAAAGGCCGCCGCCGTCGCCATACCGACCCGGCTTCGTTTTCTTCGCCACGGCGCATGCCGTCAGCCGGTTAGAACCCCGAACCATCCGCCCGCTCTTTACCCACGGTTCTACCCACAATATAAGCGTGGATTAGGGCGGCCAGCGCTGGACAGCACAAGACGCGAAAGAGCCAGTAGAACGCGGGTTTCTGCGGCGCAGCGGCCTAGCTTGCTCTGCGCTGGATTGGGCGGATGCGGACACCCCATCCGCCATCCGCGCCCCTTTTTGATGCCAGGTGACGCAGGGTGCGCGCCCGCGCCTGGAGCCGTTGGGCGCGGAACCTCTCTCCATCCCCTGCGTTGCGTTCCTTGAACGCAAACTCAGGAGAGAGCCATGGCACGCGCGGCGCTAAACGCGATCGACATCCTCAAGGCCGATCACCGCGAGGTCGAGGCGCTGTTCGAGAAGGTCAAGCAGCGGACCTGCATTGGCAAGGAACGGGAGGCACTGGTCGGCGATATCTGCCTGGCGCTGAAGAACCACGCCGCGATCGAGGAAGAGATCGCCTATCCGGCCTTCCGCGCGGCCGGCGTCGAGAGCCATATCCTCGACGAGGCGGAGATCGAGCATGACTCGATCAAGCAACTGATCGCCAGCCTGCAATCCACGGGCGCCAACGAGCCGCATTACGACGCGCGGGTCACCGTGCTCGGCGAATATGTGAAGCATCACGTCCGCGAGGAAGAAGGCGAGATGTTCCCCCTCGCCCAGGCCTCGGACGCCGATCTCGATGCCATCGGCAGGGATCTGATCGAGGTGAAACGTCAGTTGGACGCTGGATCCTCGTCGCAGCGGACCCGGAACATGTTGGGCATCGGCACCGCGATCTAGAGCAAGTCAGGCGCAGTTTTCGGGCGAGCCGTCGAGGCCCGAGATCAGAACGCGATCTGGGTCCGCAGGGCGATATCCTCGAAATCCTGGCCAATATTCGTCGTTCCCGCCGAGTTGAGCCGGTCCACATCGACATAGCTGAACTGCAGCTGGAATCGCACCGGATTGATCGGATACCAGCTCAGGGAGATGGAATAGACCTGCTGCTGGCCGCCAAAGACACCGCCGGAAACCGTCTGCGACGTGCCATGGTTCGCATGCGAGTCGAGATCCGCGATGCTGTAGCGCGCCGCGAGCTCCCAGGCGCCCCAGCCACCGGTCTCCAAGCTGAAGGGTTGGTCCGGCGACGGGCGACCATAGGCAGCGGCACTGGTGTTGTAGGGGCGGCTCTCGCCGGTCATGACCCAGCTGCCCTCTATATAGCCGCCTTGAAAATGCAGCGTCGGCGATGGTCCCGTGACCTGGTCTTGATCGACATCGATGCGGATATACTCGGCCTGGACAAGGAAGTTTTTCCAGTTGGCGGCAAGCTCGATGCCATAGGTGTCGGCGCCGTTCGCCGGGATCACGCCGGTGTCGATGAGACGGTTCTGGTCGATGCGCAGCTCTGGCCGGTCGCGCAACTGAATCGTCTGATTGCTGCCGGCATTGGCGTCGTTCTCGTTCAGATGGAACGCCATCGAGCCGGAGGCACCGATATGCACGTTCCAGTCATCACCACGAAACGGACGCGTCGCCACTCGCACCGTGCCCCCGGTCTGCTCGTCGTTCAGCAGATTGGGGTTTTGCGAACCGTAAGTTCCGCCAGTGAGATAAAGCGCGGCGAAGTAGTCGTCGCCGGAGGCCTTGGCCCCCACCGAGGCGCGGGCGTCGCCGGCCGCGACGTTGCGCGCGATCTCGACGATGCTCGGCCGCTCCAGGAACAGAAAGTCGTTGGAGCTCATCGAATCCTGCAACGTCAGCCAGGGCTTGAAATAGCCGATGGTGGCGGTGACCGGCTTGAATCCGGTGTAGTTGAGGTTCGCCTCATAGAGCGTCGGCGAGCCATCAGGGGAACCGCCCCAATCGGGCGTGACGTTCAGCGTGAAGTCGCCCATCTTGGCGACAAAATAGAGACGGCCGCGACGCAGATTCTCGCCATTGTTGAGATCCTGCGCGCCCGCGGGTTGTGCATTGTTGCTCGACGAGTTCTGGAAATACCCGCCCACATCGAACTGGACCTGGGCGCCGATCGCCAACGAATACTGGCCGTCCTGACTGGAGATCGTGGGGCGGCCGTTGGGGAACGTGACCAGCGGCTTCTCCTTCTGAACGGCCTCCACCTGCGCCTGGACCTGCTTGGTCTGCTCCTGCGATTGCCTCAACTGCTCGTCCTTGGCGCTGAGGTCCGCCTTGACGCGCGAAAGCTCCTGCTGGAGGGCCTGGATCTGCTGCTCGATCGCGGTGATCCGGGAGTCCGTCGTTGTGCTGCCGTCGGTGGTCGCCGATTGCGCGAGGGCGGCGTGGGGGAAAGAAACCGCCAGCGTGACCAGGGCGGCGCCGCACAGCACCGCGATCCGACCCAGACGAAACCCAGTCCCCATTTGCCCCTGCCCTTCGGATCCGTCCTGCGAATTTCGATGAACGCAGCGGATCCTTGATGCTAAAGCTGTCGATAATCGCAGGCCTTCCCATGCCCGATCACGCCAAAGCCCGAGAGCTTCCCCGTGAAGGCTTCTCAAATCATCCCGGCTACGAAATCTGGAATGGCGTCGGCTGCGCTAGAACATTCCTGCTGCCCCGGCATGAAGCCGGGTTACCGCCCTATATCTCTCACAGCGGCAGCGCTGGACCGTCACAGGGAGGACTTTGAATGCGTTCGCTGATTGTCACATTGGGCTTCGCGCTCGCGACCCTGATTCAACCGGTGCCCTCCGCCCATGCCGAAATTCTGCTGGGGGCTGCGACGGTGATCGACGGCGCCACTCTCGAGATCGATGGCCAGACATTGCGGCTGCTCGACATCGAAGTCCCGGCCCTGACCCAGCTCTGCAAGGATGCGAGCGGCGCCGACTATGCTTGCGGGCAGCGCTCGAGCCAGAGGCTTTCCGAGCTTCTGAAGCAGCGACAGGTGACCTGCGACTGGTCGAACCTGGACGCCCAGGGCCGGCGCCTCGCGCGCTGCAGCGTCGCCGGCCAGGACGCCGGATTAAAGCTGGTCGGTCAGGGTTGGGCGGTGCCGGACCGGAACTGTAAATGCGAGACCTACCGCGCCGCCGCCGATCACGCCAAAGCCCAGAAACTGGGCCTCTGGGCCGGCAGCTTCGAGATGCCCTGAGCGTCCCATCACTCCACCCCCTATCTTAGGACCAGATTGCATTGCGGATCATCGCGGCCCAGTCTGGCGGCCACGCGCGATCGGGGGATTCGGTGACGGCGGAGAACAGTCCGGCCGGTTCGAGCGATTGCCACGACGAGAAACGGGGACGCCGGATGGCAGGCCTTTTCTGGGACGATCGCCTGGACGACCTGTTCGCTTATTGGAACGCGAAGCGCGGCAACCGGCCGGCCCCCAGCCGTCGCGACCTCGATCCCCGCGAGATCACCCGGCTCCTGCCCTTCCTCCATCTCATCGATGTCGAGCCCGAGCCGATGCGGTTCCGGCACCGCTTGATCGGCAGCGAGCTGATCGACACGCTGGGCCGGAACGTCACCGGCAAATATGTGGACGATGTATTCTATGGCCCCGCGGCCGCCGAGATCCTCGAGACGATGCGGGCGCTCGCAACCGAAATCCGCCCCTTCCGCCGCCGCTCGCGGATGGAATGGCACCGTGCCGACTGGCTCACCATGGAAGCGCTCGAGCTGCCGCTGATCGACGAGCACGGCCAGGTCAACATGATCCTCTGCGGCCGCAGCTTCACCCTGGCCGATCCGGCCTTCGCGTCAGACGTGAACTCCGATCCTTTCCCGCTGTGCTGACGATGGAGGCTTCGACCTCGAGCCTCACGGAATGATGCGCCGCTGCCGGAGCTCCGCGAACAGGTCGAAGAAGGACTCGTCGGTCGCCTGATAGTCGAGGAAGCCCAGCTTGCGGCTCTTCGACATGTCGGTGACGACCTCGACGATACGCCCCAGATCCGCATCGCTGTGCCAGGGCGAGGCCAGCCGCCCCAGGTCGGGCTCGACCAGCCCCTGCTTGCGGGCGATCGCCGTCCATAGCGGACCGGCATCGGCCAGCTGACGCTCGAGCGGCTCGCCCTCGCCCCGAAAAGGTGCTGCCTCGAGGCCGAACCAGGAGGCGAGGCAGCCCCACATCCAGCTCCAGCGGAAAACATCGCCATTGACGATGTTGAAAGCCTGGTTGCGGGCGGCGGGCTCGGTCGCCGCCCATTCCAGATGCGAGGCCAGCAGCCGCGCGTCGGTCATGTCGGTCAGGCCGTTCCATTGCACGGCGTGGCCCGGGAACTTCAGGGGCTGGCCGCGCTCGCGCTGGATCTCGGCATAGACCGCGAGGGTCACGCCCATATTCATGGCATTGCCGATGGCAAAGCCGACGATCGTGTGCGGCCGGTGGACGCTCCAGCCGAACCCGCCCCGCGCGGCGGCGGCGAAGAGCTCGTCCTCCTGGGCATAGTAGAAATTCTCGACATCGAGGCGGGCCTGGCTTTCCCGGAACGGCGTCGCCGGGAGGTTGCCCTTTCCGTAGTTCTCGAACGGCCCGAGATAATGCTTGAGGCCCGTCACCAGGGCGGTGTGCTGGACCGAGCCTGTCTGCGAAAGGACATCGAGCAGATTCCGGACCATCGCGCTGTTGACGCGGATGTTCTCCGCCTCGCTCGCCTGCCGCAGCCAGCTGCAGAGGAAGACATGGGAAGGCTTGAGCCCGGCCAAGGCCGTCTTGAGCGAGGCCGGGTCGAGCAGGTCGGCGGCGACCGGCCTCACGCCGTCGATCGCCGTCGGCTTCCGCGCGAGCCCATGCACCTTCCAGCCCCGACCCGTCAATCGCCGGGCGAGATTATTGCCGACGATGCCGCTGGCACCGACCACAAGCGCCGTCCGCGTCATGCTTCGTCTCCCTTACGTCTCGATGAAGAGACCCAAGGTAGCCGGCAAGAACACCGACGCCAAGCGCTCCCATCGCCCTGACGCAGCAGCTCATCAATGTCACGCTCCCGCCTCATTCGATGGTTTAGCTTCGCCGGCCCGCCGCGGTATTTCCCGCCCTATCAAATTGAGGATCCGCCATGTCCTGGCTGCAAGCATTCATCGTCGCCGCCCTGCAGGGCGCCAGCGAACTCTTCCCCGTGAGCAGCCTGGGACATGCGGTCATCTTCCCGGCACTGCTGGGTTGGGACATGGACCAGAGCGGCCCTTCTTTCCTGCCCTTCTTGGTCGTTCTCCATGTCGGCACGGCGGCCGCGCTGCTGCTCTATTTCTGGCGCGATTGGGTGGGCCTGGCCTCGGCGCTCATCGGAATCGGTTCGCCGGAGGCGTGCGCCGCGGGTCGCCGTCTGACGGGCTTGATCCTGATCGCGACGATCCCGGCCGTGATCTTCGGCTTCGCTTTGGAGAAGCCGCTGCGCCATCTTTTCGGCACACCGCTCGTCGCCGCGCCATTCCTGATCGTGAACGGATTCATCCTCTTTTTTGGCGATCGCTTGCGACGGGCTGCCCTCAATCGAGCCGACGGAAGCGACCTGCAACAGATGGGCTGGCGCGACGCGCTGATCGTCGGGCTCTGTCAATGCGGGGCGCTGATCCCCGGCATCTCGCGCTCGGGTGCAACCATGGTGGGCGGCCTTCTGCGCGGCCTCCATCATGAGGCGGCGGCACACTTCTCGTTTCTGATCGCGACGCCGATCATCCTCGGCGCTGCCGTCCTCGAAATCCCCAGGATGCTGCACGGGCCGGACGGCGGCGGCATCACCGAGCTCGCCCTGCTATCGGGACTCGTGGCCGGCATTGTCGCCTTTGTCTCGGTCTGGTTCCTGATGCGCCATTTCAAGAAGCACGACTTTCAGGCCCTCGCTCCCTTCGCCTATTACTGCTGGGCCATCGGCATTCTTGCACTGGGTGTTTTGGCCCTCGGACGCTGAGCCGCATAGGCCGCGACAGCAGGATGACCGGCCGGATCGAGGTCGTTGCCTCACCAGGATGCGACGCTCACCCTGGCGAGGGTGACGTTCCGTAGATCGCCTCGCCACGACGGATCAGCCCGGCTTCGTCGAGCTCGATGAACTCGGCCGCATAGAGACGCTGTCCGTCGATCTCGGCGCGATAGAGAACGGCGAGCGCCCGGCATTCGGGATCCCAGACGCTGCGGTCGAGCGAGAAATGCAGCGAGGCGATGGCCGCCGAGGCCCGGCGCCAGTAGGACGCCAGCGCCGGCTTGCCATGCAGCTCGGCGCAGCCAGTGATGGCCAGGGCCCGCGGGCTGACGAAGACCGCATCCTCGGCGTAATCGGCCAGGATCGCGTCGATGTCCCGCCGGTTCCAGGCGGCGACCCAATGCGCACCATACTGCACCGGATCGACGGCCATGATCCCGCACATGGGTCAGGGCGCCGCGGGCGTGCCGATGCGGCTGTAATCCACCGACAGATAGCCGTCGGCGAGCGGCACCACCGCGTCGGGATGGACCTTCTGCACCTCCTGGGCCATGACGCCCATCTGCGTGACGTCATCGCCCTTATAGCGGAAGGTATAGACATTCAGCCCGTCGAAGGTCCGCCCGACCAGGCGGATATCCTCCTTGGCCCGCATGTCCGAGACCATGTTGTGGTGCGGCGGAACGAAAGGCTGATTCAGGTGGGTTTTCTTATCGCATATGGAGTAGCTGTCGTCGGTAGCGGCACCGTTGCATTTGTACATCTGGCTCAATTGCGGATCGGCGTGCTGTTCGGTGGAGCAGGCGCCGAGCGCGAGCAAGGCGACCAATGGCAGCAGGAGACGTGGGCTGGTTATGGACATCGAAGACCTTTGACATTGCTGAGCGACCCTTCCGAAGCGGGTCCGACCGCGATCGGCAACCATGCCGAGGCCGCGACCGCGTTGCGGTCCAGGTCAATGGCGGCAATTATATCAAATGCACGAAGCCCCCGATTCACAGCGCCGTGTGATGTCCAAGAATTCACCGCACCGCGGCCAAGCTTGCGATTCCGGTAACGATCGCAGCATGTTTCCATTCGCTTATCACCTGCAGGTTGCACATGAGGGCAAGGGCGTGATTGCATGACCGAACGTCCATTCTTCAAGGCCCAATGATGCCCTCCTCGCCCTGGCTCCGCTTGGCCTCCGCCCTCTCCGCGGCGGCGGCCCTCCTGTTCCTGACCGCGTCGACCCCACCCAAGAGCACCTCCAGTCCCAGCTCCAACAAGCTGGAAGCGGCGCTCGACAAGCTCGGTGCGCATCGCTGCAAGGACAGCAAGCTCACCTGCGTCACCCTGACCATGCCGCTCGATCAGCTCGGCAACGATCCCAAGGGTCATGTCGATATCGACTTCGCGGTGCATTTCGCGGAGAAGCCGAGCAAAGGCCTGCTGATCTATCTGGTGGGCGGTCCCGGCAGCAGCGGCCTCGAGGCGGCGGAGGATTCGCTGTCGGATCACGAATCCCGGCTGGGCCAGGAGATGGACATCGTCTTTCTCGATCAGCGCGGCACCGGCGACCGCAACGCGATGGATTGCCCGAAGGCCAGCGCCGTCTACGACATGGCGACGATCGACCTCGACAAGCCCGACGATGCCATCGACCTCACCAAGACCTTCGTCGCCGGTTGCGTGAAGGAGATGAAGCATGGCGATCTCCTGCCCTATCTCGGCACCGAGCAGGCGATCCGCGATCTGGAGACCTTCCGCCAGGCGATCGGCGCGCCCAAGGTCTGGCTCTATGGCGAAAGCTACGGCACCCAGTTCGCCCAGCAATATGCCGTCGCGTTTCCCGACGCGATCGCGGGCGTGATCCTCGACGGCGTCATCGACACCAATCTCGACTCCCAGGGCTATTCGGCAGAGGACAGCCGCACCGCCGAAAGCATCCTCGCGCGCGTCTTCGCCGCCTGCGACGAGAAGGCGAGCTGCCATGGCGACATGACCAAGCCCGCGGCGGCGGTCTATGACGAGCTGCTCGCCCGGCTCGCCAAGGGCCCGATCACGGTCGATTATCCGCTGCCGGATGGCCCGACCTCGCGGCAGCTCACCCACGGGATGCTCGAAGGGGCTGCCTTCAGCGCGCTCTACGGGCCCGGCGACCGGCGCGACTTCGTCCGCGCGCTCGCGGCCGCGGGTCGCGGCAATCTCGTGCCGATGCTGCGCCTGGCCTATTACAACCTCGCCCTGGATCCCGAGACGCTTGAGGCGCTGGGCTATAGCGGCTTCTATCTCGGCGCCTATTACGGCATCAGCTGTCAGGATTATGCCGAGCAAGGCTCCGATCCGACCGCGCTGGCCAAGTCGATCCTCGCCGAGGCGAAGACCCGGTCATCCGAGTTCCCGCATTTCCCGCAGCTCTATGTCTCGGACCGGCTGCCCTGCGCCTTCTGGCCCGCCAAGGGCAAGGTCGGCCGGCCCAAGCCTTTCATCGGCGGCAGCTATCCCACCGTGATCCTCAATTCGGATGCCGATCCCGCCACGCCGATCTCGAACGGCTATGCCGTGTTCGATCGCGTCAAGAACGGCTACATGATCACCATGCAGGGCGGACCCCACGTCATCATGGGCCGCGACGAAGGCTGCCCCGACAAGATCGTGCTGGGACTGATGCTCGACGACCAGACCCCGATCGCGCATGAGCAGATCTGCGATACGGCGCTCACGCGCAGCTACGTGCCTCTCACCCTGCGCGATCCCGCCGACGCCAAGGATCCGCTCAAGGTCGCGCGCGGTGTCGAGGTCGAGCTCGAGCGTTTCCCGGAATTCTTCTGGGACCTCGGCTCCGATCCGGTTTCGATCGGCTGCGATCACGGCGGCAAGATCGAAGCACGCGAGACCAAGACCGGACGCGAATATCGATTCCAGAATTGCGCCTTATGGGCCGGGCTTCGCATCTCCGGCACCGCCTCCGCTCATCAGGAGAGCGACGACAGCGACGACATCACGCTCGCGATCGACGTGACCGGCTCGCATGAGGGGCATCTGAACTACCATCATGACTGGGTCACCCAGGCGACCAGCCTGGGCGGCGAGTATGACGGCAAGGATTTGACCACGCCGAGACCGCCCGCGCGCTGAAGCCCCGGTTCTAAAAAAATGGCGCCGATGGCTTTGGCCACCGACGCCTTTAAGGAGGAACGCACAGCAGAGGCTGATCGTGAAACCGCTCCACGATCTGAATCGAGGCTATCCTCAAATCCCGACTGAATGAATAGAGATTAATTATGCGCAGGCTTAAGTTTTTCTTTCGCCATGCCGGCGGGCCGCAAACGCCTTAGAATCCAGCGCTAATGATCCCCATCCTGGATATCTCGCCCCTGTTCGGCGTCGATGACGAACGCCGAAGCGCCGTCGACCGGACACTCGCGGCCGCGGCGACGGGGCCGGGATTCGTGATCGTCACCGGCCTGCGCCGCGACATCCCGCTCGACGAGCAGAGCCGCGCCGATCTGGCGGCGATCTTCGCTCTTCCCGAGCCGCAAAAGCGGCGCTTATGGCGGCAGAAATTCGCGCCCGAGAATGCCAACGTCTATCGTGGCTATTTTCCGGTGCAGAACGGGGCGGCCACCTACAAGGAAGGCATCGATCTCGGGCCCGATCTGGTCGACGGCTCGCGCCTCCGGGCCGATGGCGATCCGCTGCTGGAGCCTACGCCCCTGCCCGACGAGCGCGGCCTGCCCGGCTGGCGCGAGGCGGCGGCGCGCTATTACCGCGCGATGGAGCAGGTCGCGGGCTTGCTGATGGGGTCGCTCGCGCGCGGCCTCGCCGTCGACGAAGCCGTTTTCGCGGCGCCCTTCGCGCAAGGCGGCATCTCCACCCTGCGCCTGATCCATTATCCGTTGCGCCCACCGGAATCCTTCATCGGTGCGGAGCCGGCCATCGCTATCGAGCATGAGGGCGCAGCCCGCCAACTGGTCGGAGCGCCGCACACCGATTCCGGGATCCTCACCTTGCTCAACCAGGATTCGACCGGCGGGCTGCAGGCACGCGGGCGCGACGGACAATGGCTCGACGTGCCACCCCGACCCCGTTCGCTCGTCGTCAATTTCGGCAAGCTGCTGGAGCTCTGGACCGAAGGCCGGGTCCGCGCGACCGAGCATCGCGTGCTCGCCGCCGCGAGTCCCCGCCTCTCGATCCCGTTCTTCTTCGAGCCGCGCGCGGACGCCCTTATCCAGCCTCTCTCGACCTCGGGACGACCCGCCATGGCACCCTTCCTCTATGGCGATTATCTCTGGGAGCGGATGGTCAAGTTCGTCGAGTTCCGCGGGCTCGAAAGGCGGGCGACCCGCCGTTAAGCACCGGTCGCCTCGATCAGCGCTTCCATCGGCGCGATCCACACGGTGACGCGGCCTTCCCGGCCCGGGATCGGTTGATTGTCCAGAACCCTGAATCCGGCCTGAAGATCCTTGCGGCCTGCGGCGGCCACCGCACGCATGGCGGAATCCGACATGGCGATGGCGGCGTCCTTCGCCTTGGCGAAGGCTTCGAGGCGGCTCGCGACATTGACGATGTCGCCAGCCGCCGCGAGCTGCGACTGCGCCGCGCCGCCCAATCGGGCCATCGCCACCGGCCCGAAATGCAGGCCCGCGCGCGGCTTGAGCTCCGGATGCCAGCCCGCCAACGCCGTGATCAGGGCGCGGGTGCAGGCCAGCGCCGAAACAGGGTCCTCCGGTTTCGGCTGGGGCAGGCCGAAGATCACCATGGCGCCATCGCCGACGAACTGCTCGATCACCCCGCCATGGGCCGTCACGACCTCCTCGAGCCGGCCATGGAACTCCTTGAGGAACTCCGCCGTCTCGGCGGGC
Organism: Hypericibacter sp.; assembly: GCF_050729195.1. Lineage (NCBI taxonomy): Bacteria > Pseudomonadati > Pseudomonadota > Alphaproteobacteria > Rhodospirillales > Dongiaceae > Hypericibacter > Hypericibacter sp. Next base: position 2,949 of record NZ_JBOHKS010000214.1, on the reverse strand, counting down.
GAGAGCCGCTCGCTCAGCCGCGTGAAGCCGGCGAGATCGACAAAGAGGATCGCCGCAGGCTGCTCGCGCTCATAGAAGCCGGGCTTTTCCTCCGACGCCATCTGCTCGGCCATCGAAGGTGGGACATAACGCGCGAGGTTGCCGCGCTGGCGCTCGGCCTCGCGCCGCAACCGCAGCTCCCGGCCGACACGGCCCAGCAGCACGATGGCCGCGGTCATGACGGCGGCGAAGGTCGGCACCGCCATGTTGATCCAAAGATTGAACTGCGTGAAGGCCAGCGTGGTCAGGACCGGCCAGATCAGCACCACAACCAGCGTGCCGATGAGCGCCAGGCGCGGATTGCGCAGATTGGCGGTGATCCAGGTCAACCCCGCCAAAAGCAGAATCGCGCCGAACTCCCAGGCGCGCAGAGCGCCCGTTCTCAGCAGTCTTGGCCCATGCAGCAGATTGGCCGTGGCCGTCGCCAGAACCTCGACGCCGGGCAGCTCGCGCGTGAAGGGCGTGATGCTGCGATCGCCCAGGCCGAGGGCGGTGCCGCCAAGCAGCACCGCGCGCCCCGAGATCGCATCGGCTGGAACCTTGCCCGCCATGAGATCGGCGAGCGACACGGTGGCGATGCTGCCGGCCGGGCCGTAATAGTCGATCGGCATGCTCAGATCGTTGTCGAGCGGGATCTTCCGGTCGCCCAGCTGCAATTGTCCGTCCATCGACAGGGCGATCTGGTTCTCGCCGAGACCCAGTTGCAGCCGTGCCAGCTGAACCGCGAAGGCCGGAATCAGCACCTCGCCGATGGCGATCGCCGGCTGGTAGCTGCGCTGCGCCCCGGTCCGGTCCGATGCGAGATTCACATGGCCGACGATGGCGGCCTGGCGGAAAGGCTCGATCGGCAGCAGGGCCCCGGTCGCGCGCGGCGGGTCGAAACCGCCAGTGGCCGGACGCGACACCACGCGATAGCCCAGTGTCGCAAGGTCATCCAGCGTCTTTTGACCGGCTGTCGCCGAGAGCTCGAGCAAAGCCGCCATCGCCAGCGCGACGCGCCCTTGGCGCATCAGGGAGTCGCGCAGCGCCAGATCGCCGACCGATAAGCTGATGCCGTCACTGGCGCCTTCGCGTTCGCTCAGCAGAAGGTCGAGCCCGACACTGCGGGCACCCAGCTGCCGCAGCTTGTCGAGCGCCGCCGCGATCTGGGCGCGGGGCAAGGGCCATCGTCCCACCTCGGCCAATGTGCGCTCGTCGACGGCGACGATCACCACGTCGGTCGGCATCGGCAGGCTGCCACGAAGCTTGAAGCGCGCGTCGAGGGTCGTGCCTTCGATGCCGTCGAACAAAGGCAATCCGTACCGATGGATCAGCACCAGGACGATGAGGGCCGCGATCGCGACCACGGCGGTCCACCGGATCCGGTGTTTCTCCGGCCGGTTCGCCTCCGTTGCCGTCATGGGGTCACCAGGTCACGCGCGCGAGGGCTTTCTGGCGCCGGGCCGCGCCCCAGATCTTGGGCGGCGTCGGTGCGGCGCCGGCTTTGATGTCGGTGCCCTGACCCGGGCCCAGCTTGAAAACCGGACCGGGGCTGCGGCTCGCGACCTCGACTGTCCCGCTCAGGACCAGGACCGCGCTCGTATCCTTGGCCGCCTCGACCAGCCATTCGGTGCCGCGAACCGCCGCGACCGCTGTCTCGGTCTGGACCGCAAAGCGGCCCCAGCGTGTGCCGTCATCGACGATCAGCTTGATGATCCCGCTCAGGAGGGACAGCAAAGCCTCGCCACTCCCGCCCCCCGCCTTCGGTGCAAAGCGGGCGACCTCGACCCGGCTCGAGGGGCCGACCGTAAGCAGCGAGCCGTCGGTGAAGCGCAGATCGACCTTGCCGTCCTCGCCCGTGACGATGCTGTCGCCGACCGCGACCTTGTCGCCGGCAGCCAGCGCCGTCTCGCCGCTGCCCCGGGTCTTGGCGACATGACCCTGGATCCGTACCACCTCGCCGACCGCGTCTTGCGCGGCCAGCCGCCGCGTGAAACCGCCCAGCGCGATCGCCGCGAACATGGCGCGCAACCAGACCCGCCGATTGATTCGCATGGCCTGCTCCCGGTTCCCAATCACCCGTTGAAAGGCTATCGCCTGGGGCTGGCCTCTCACAAGGCCTGGAGGCCCTGCGGGCGGCTAGCACAAATTGATCATGGTCGGGGGTGGTGGCGGGGCGGGCCCGGCGGCCCCACCGCGATCGGATCGCCGCGGTGGGGCTCCGGAATCGCCGGCAGCCTGGATCAGGCGGCCTGCGATCCGTTCTCCTGCAGGCCCAGCAGCGCCGACAGCAGGCTCTGCTGGGTCGACGCGTCCAACCCCGTCTTCGACGAATTGTCGGAGGAGGTCAGCGTGTCGAGCAGCTGCTGCGTGATGCTTGATGCAGAATCACTGCCGGACGCTCCGGAACCGGAGACGTCCTGGGATCCCAGCAACACGCTCTTCATCGCAGAGCTCATCTTCTCGAAGCCGGTCGCCAATTCGGACTGGGTCATCTGTCCATCGCCATCGGTATCGAAGGCTTTGAACATCTGGTCCGCTTTGGAAGCCGCCGACGGCGACGGAGAGCCAGCATCGAACTCTGCCTGGCTCACGACCCCGTCCTGGTTTGTATCCAGCCGCGAGAACATCTTGTTCAGCGTGGTCGCGTCGATCGATGACGCGCCACCCACTCCGGAAATCATGGTGGATTCTCCTTCTTCTTTTGATTTTCCGCAGCAAGGCTGGGCCAGCCGGGTCCCCGTCCCGGCACGAGAAGCCGCGCCGGGGCTCCGATCGGCCCACGCCATCAGCAAGCAAAGATGGCGCCAAATTTAATCAGTAAATCCGGCGCGTTAGAGCCGCGGCGCGCCTGGGAAGGCGCCGTGCCATCGATCGAGAGCACCGGTCTCACGCGGCAAAACCAGCCTGGGGATCCGGCAAGTCCTGCCG
>NZ_JBOHKS010000213.1:0-22127 GCF_050729195.1 Hypericibacter sp. | reverse complement strand
GATTGACGGAGAGGAGCTTCTGCCAAAACAGATCGTCCTGGCGCGCCATGTCTTCGATAGGAATCGGCTGTTTCGTGCCCGGCGTGCCGGCGTTGTTCACGAGAAAATCGAGACCGCCAATCGCGTTAGCAGCAGCCTCCACCATGCGCGCGGCGTCGCCGCTGGATGCGACATCGCCCGGTGCTGCGATCACGTCGAGTCCTTCGCCGTTGAGCCGCGCCACTTCGATCTCGAGGCGCTGACTGGCCGCCAGATCGTTGATGGCGACGCGGGCACCCGAACGAGCGAACAGCTCGGCCGTTGCGAGCCCGATACCCGACGCGGCCCCCGTGATCAACGCCTTCCTGCCTCTAAGATCGGCACTGATCATCCGGATTGCTCGCTGACCTGGGTTGTGCCGCGCTCTCAGGGCTGGGCGGCGGGCTGACCCTTCGACATCTCGGTGATGCGCTGGTCGAGCGTCGCGATCAGGCCGTCGAAGCCCTTGGCACCCATCACGTCGATGAACTCCGAGCGATAGACCGAAAGCTGGCTGATCGAGCCGTTGAGATAGATATCGATGATTTTGAGCTGGCCCTGGTCGGGGCGCAGCAGATAATCGATGCGGATCGGATCGCCACTGTCGCCGGCAATCTGGTTCTTCACCAGCACCGTGTCCTGGGCCTTCGCCTCCTCGCCCAGGATCTCGAACCGCTGGTTCGAGAAGCCGTCGAGTCGGGAGGCGTAGGTGGCGGTCGAATAGCGCCGGAAGGTATCGACCAGCGTTTGCTTCTGCGCGTCGGTCAGGTTCTGCCAGCGGCTGCCCATGGCGACTCGCGACATGAGCGTGAAGTCGAAGGAGTCGGCGACCACCGGCTCGAGCTCCTTGTAACGGCCGTCATAGCCGAGCGACGCGGCGTTCTTCATCACCTGGAGAAACGCGCCATTGAGCTTGCCGACCAGGTCGCCGGCCGGCGTGGCGACCGCCCGGGCCGGAACGATGAAGGCCAGCACCAGGGTCAGCGCCAAGCCGACCCTGATAAAGGCCATGAAGCGGCGGGAATGGGTTTTCATAGGTCTGGAGTTCTTTCTGCGCCTTCGGGCGGTTCGCCCCATCGGCTCGGAACGCGTCCGATGCCGGCACCGTCAAACGGAGCCTTGGGGTTCTGAGTCCGGTCAAAAAGTCCCCGGCGGCCATCCCCTGCCACCAGTTCGGCAACGCCATAACGTCGCCAAGGGCGCCTGTCGGCACCCGGCGTTGTGCGGTGCGTCATATAGCCATGGGAGGCCCCCCCGGCGCAACCGCGGTCGGCGCCTCGTAGGGTGGGCAAAAATGCCGCATTTCCGGGGATTTGGGTATTTCCCTTCCATCCACCGGGTTGATTTACAGGTACTTCTATGGTCCCAATGCGGGGAGGGGATGGACGCCCGCAAGGGCGGAGGCTAGAAGGCTAATAGTTGAGCAACGGGGTTGGCCATATAAGGTGCCCTAACTCGACCCGCTCGCAGGCCGCGAGCTGTCATCCTTGAGGATCATCGATAGTGAGTGGAGCCAATCAGAAGATGCGCGTGATTCTGGCCCAGCCCCGCGGCTTCTGCGCCGGCGTCGAGCGCGCCGTCGAGATCGTCGAACTGGCCATCCGAAAATACGGCCCCCCGGTCTATGTCCGGCACGAGATCGTTCATAACAAGCGCGTCGTCGAAAAGCTGCGCTCGATCGGCGCGCGCTTCGTCGACGAGCTCGACGAAATCCCCGATGGCGCGATCACGGTGTTCTCCGCCCATGGCGTGGCGCAGAAGGTCGCCGACGATGCGGGTCTGCGCGACCTGCCGGTGATCGACGCCACCTGCCCGCTGGTCGCCAAGGTCCATCGCGAGGGCCAGCGCTATGCCGAGCAGGGCTATGACGTGATCCTGATCGGCCATGAGGGCCATCCCGAGGTCGAAGGCACGCGCGGGCGCATTCCCGGCGGCGTGCATCTGGTCTCGTCGGTCGACGATGTCGACCGCCTGCGGGTGCGCGACCCGGCCAAGGTTTCCTACATCACCCAGACGACGCTGTCGGTGGACGACACCCGCGTCATTATCGACAAGCTGAAGCAGCGCTTTCCGCAGGTCGCCGGCCCCGATGTGCGCGACATCTGCTATGCGACGCAGAACCGCCAGCAGGCCGTGCATCTCTTGGCCCAACATGTCGGCGTGATCCTGGTGGTGGGCTCGCCCAACAGCTCGAACTCGAACCGTCTGCGCGAGATCGCGGCGGAGATGGGGATCCCGAGCTATCTGATCGACACCGCCGAAGATATCGATCCGGCCTGGTTCACCGACATCGATGCCGTCGGCGTCACCGCCGGCGCATCGGCGCCCGAAGAGCTGGTGCAGGAAGTGCTGACTCGCCTCGGCCAGATCGCGCCCGTCGCGATCGAGAATCTCGAGGGCGTGGAAGAGAATGTCCGCTTCAAGCTGCCCGAGATGCTGTGGGATGTCGCCGGTTCGCCCTATGGGCGGATGGGCCGGCCGCAGCCTCGCGAAAGCGAGCGCAACACTGCCGCTGCCTCGGCCGAATGATCCCATCCCTCATCGTCGCCTCATCCGAGCATCGCCCTCGTCCGTGACCAGGAGAGCAGCTTGTCCGTTCCCTTGATTCAAAAGATCCATGTCGGTGCCTATCTGATGAAGCAGCGGCTTCAGGGCAAGCAGCGCTATCCGCTGGTGCTGATGCTGGAGCCCTTGTTCCGCTGCAACCTCGCCTGCGCCGGCTGCGGCAAGATCGACTATCCCGACGACATCCTGAACCGGCGTCTATCGATCGACGAATGCGTCGGTGCCGCCGAGGAATGCGGCGCGCCGATCGTCTCCATCGCCGGCGGCGAGCCGCTGCTGCACAAGGAGATGCCGAAGATCGTGGCCGAGCTGGTGAAGCGCCGCCGCTTCATCTATCTCTGCACCAACGCGCTGCTGCTCGAGAAGAAAATCGACCAGTACAAACCCAGCCCCTATCTCTGCTTCTCGATCCATCTCGACGGCGATCGCGAACGCCACGACAAGGTCGTGTGCCAGGACGGCGTCTATGACAAGGCGACCGCCGCGATCAAGGCCGCGCGCGCCAAGGGCTTCCGCGTCAACGTCAACTGCACCCTCTTCGACGGCGAGCAGTCAGAGCATGTGGCGCACTTCCTCGACAGCGCGATGGAGATGGGCGTCAGCGGCGTCACCATCTCGCCGGGCTATGCTTATGAGCGCGCGCCCGACCAGCAGCATTTCCTCAAGCGCAGCGAGACCAAGCAGCTGTTCCGCGACGTGTTCCGTTACGGCAAGGGCAAGGGCTGGCGCCTCAACCAGTCGGCCCTGTTCCTCGACTTCCTCGCCGGCAACCAGACCTATCACTGCACGCCCTGGGGCAACCCGACGCGCAACGTGTTCGGCTGGCAGAAGCCCTGCTATCTGCTGGGCGAAGGCCATGTCGCGACCTTCAGGGAACTGATGGACGACACGAACTGGGACCTCTACGGCACCGGCAATTACGAGAAGTGCGCCGACTGCATGGTCCATTGCGGCTATGAGGCGACCGCGGTCAACGACACGTTGTCGCATCCCGTGAAGGCGATGATGGCGGCGATTCGCGGACCCAAGACCGAGGGCCCGATGGCGCCCGAGATCGCGCTCGACAAGGCGCGGCCGGCCGAGTTCGTGTTCGAGCGTCAGCTCCGGCACAACATGGACAAGATCACGGCCGAGAAGGAAGCCTCAGCCAAGACCTCGAGCGAGTGCCGCAGCAGCGCGGCCTAGGCTGACCCGCGCGACCCTCGCGTCGCGCGCGAGACGGATCAATCCCAATATCTCGCCGGGCCGGCGCAGCAGCGCGCCGATCAGGGCGCCCAGCCGGACCTTGCCGTCAGGCCCCAGCGCCACCAGCGCCGCCTGCGGCAGGTCGCGTTCCGCCGGATCGAGCACGATGCGCAAGACCGCCATCGGCCGTTCGGCGGCCTTCGCCGCCTGCACCACGCCATGGCTTTCCATGTCGACGGCGTGGGCCTCCGTCCCCATCCCCAACCGCGTCTTGTCGCGCGCGGTCGCGACCGCATGGTCGCTGCCCGCGATCGAGCAGAGGTGATAGGGAAGCTCGGCCTGGGCGAGCGCGCCGGCCAGCGCCGCAACCAGATCGTCGTCGCAATCGGCGGTCTTGCCGTCGGGCATGACGACGCTCTCCGCCAGGAGGATCGTGCCGGGGGGCATCTGCGCCACGAGCGCACCGCAATAGCCGAGGCTGACCAGGCCGTCGCAGCCGCGCTGGATCAGGACCTGCGCCGCGGTCGCGGCGCGGACCGGATCGGCCCCGGCGATCTCGACGAAACCCGCAACCCCCGGATAACGCTGCAGCAGGAGCCGCGCCTCGGCGGCGAATCCGACGATGAAACCCAGGCGGCGGGGTCGATCGGGAACCGCGGCGCCGGTCACGGCCCCGCCTACATGCCCCATTTCACGCGGCGCTCATTGGCGCGCATGAGATTGCCGTAGCGCGACAGCGCCCAGAGCGGGAAGTAAGCGGCGTAGCCGTGATAGCGCAGATAGAAAACGCGCGGGAAACCGACCGCCGTGTACCAGGGCTCGGTCCAGCGCGCACCCTCGCGGGGGGCGGTCAGGATGTAATCGACGCCGCGGCGCACGGCCTCGTCCTCGACATCGCCCGTTGCCATCAAAGCGAGGGTCGCCCAGGCCGTCTGCGAGGGCGTCGATTCCTTCACCTCGGCGCGACGCTCCTGCCAGTAGCTGGCGCCGTCCTCGCCCCAGCCGCCATCCTCGCGCTGGCGCGATTTGAGCCAGGTGACCGCGCGGCGGATATAGGGCGCCTGCATGTCCTCGCCGATGATGTTGAGGGCGCAGAGCACCGACCAGGTGCCATAAACGTAGTTCGTGCCCCAGCGGCCGAACCAGGAGCCGTCGGGCTGCTGCTCGCGCTTGAGATAGTCGAGCGCGCGCGACACGCAAGGATGGTCGCGGCCATAGCCGATCTGCGCCAGATAGCTCAGCACGCGCGCCGTCACATCCTCGGTCGGCGGATCGAGCAGCGCGCCATGATCGGCGAAGGGAATGTGATTGAGATAGTAATGGGTGTTGTCGGCGTCGAAGGCGCCCCAGCCGCCATTCTTGCTCTGCATCCCGATCAACCACTCGGTCGCGCGGTCGAGCGAGGCCTGGATCCGGGGATCGGTCGCGGCACGGCCGGAGCGCGCCAGCGCCATGCCGACCACGGCGGTGTCGTCGACGTCGGGGTAATGCGCATTGCGGAACTGGAAGGCCCAGCCGCCGGGACGGACATCGGGCCGGCGCGAGATCCAGTCGCCCCCGACATCGAGAATCTGGCGCTCCAGCAGCCAATCGACGGTCTTGTCGAATCTCGGATCCTTGCCGTCCGCGCCCGCTTCCATCAGCGCATGCCAGGCGAGACTCGTGTCCCAGATCGGCGACAGGCAGGGCTGGCAATAGCCCTCGGCCGGAGACTTCACCAGGAGCTTCCGGATCGCCGACATGGCGGTCACCCGGTGCGGGTGATCCTTGGGATAGCCCAGCACGTCGAATGCCATGACCGAATAGGCCATGGCCGGATAGATGCCGCCCAGCCCATCATCGCCATTGAGGCGCGGCACCACGAATTCGATCGCGCGCTGGATCGCGCGCTCGCGCATCGGGCGCGGGAAAAAGCGCTCCAGCGGCCGCAGGATGCGATCGAGCCAGAGAAAAGCCTCGCCGATCCATTTGCCGGTCGGATTGACCAGGTAATGCCGTTCCTGCTCGGGCGGCGTGACGAACAGCTCCCGGATGCCGATCTGCTTGGGGTTGCGCGCGCGCGGCCGCTTGGCCATCACGACCAGCATCGGGGCCAGCACGGTGCGCGACCAATAGGCCACCTTGTCGAGATGGAACGGGAACCATTTCGGCAGGAGCATGATCTCGACCGGCATCACCGGCACCGCGCGCCAGGGGATCTGGCCGAAGAGGGCCAGCGCGATGCGGGTGAAGACATTCGCGCGCGCGGCACCGCCATGGGCCAGGATCGCCTCGCGGGCGCGGCGCATATGCGGCGCCTCGATATCGTCGCCGGCGAGCTTCAGCGCGTAATAGGCTTTGACCGAGGCGCTGATGTTGAAGTCGCCTTCATGGAACAGCGGCCAGCCGCCATGGCTGCCCTGGATGCGCCTGAGATAACGCGCCAGATCCCGTTCGAGCGGCTCGTCGATCTCGTTCAGGTAATGCTCGAGCAGGATGTATTCGGCCGGGATCGTCGCATCGGCCTCGAGCTCGAAGCACCATTCGCCGTCGCGGGCCTGCAGGCCGAACAGCGCGGCCGTCACATTGTCGACGGCACGATCCACCCGGCTCAGCAGCAGGGGATCCGGGCGCGTCGAGGCGAGGCCCGCCTCGTCGGAACGCGGCGTGCCCAGCGGCGGCAAAGTGGAGTGAGGCGTTCTCTCGTCCATCCGAACTCAATTCAAAGCCGGCACGCGACCTTCTGCCGATGAGGAGGCCTCGCGCCAGGAGGCCCTGGCGCTGGCGGAAGCCCCCGTCGCCGGCGTGGAGCCCAAGCCCGACCGGCGTCCCGCCGTCGCCGTCGCGCCGACGGCCAGCGCGGCCGCGGTGGCCCCGGAGCGGATCGCGCCTTCGATTGTGGCGGGCAGTCCCGTCTCGGTCCAATCGCCCGCGAGCCACAGATTGTCAAGGGTTCCAGCCGCCGCGGGCCGGCGCAGCAGTTGGGCAGGGGTCTGGGCGAAGGTGGCCTGCTTCTCCTTGACGATGCGCCAGGGCGGCAGGGAGGCCCCCGCTTGGCCCAGGGCGGCCGCCACGTCGGCCCAGAGACGGGGCGCCAGCGCCTCGGCCGGCTCGTCGGCGAGCCCGTCGGCCGCGCTGACGGTCACGCTGGCCACGTCGCCGCGGAAGAACACCCAGTGGGCCGTGCCGCCCAGAAGCGCCAGGAACGGAATGCCGTTGGCCGGCGCGTAAGGCTGGGGCAGCCGGTAATGGGCGTTGACGATGGCCCGCATCTCGGTCGGCACCGCCAGATCCGGCAGCAGCGAGGCGGCGACCGGGGCCGGTACCGCCAGAACCACGCGATCGCCAGGCCCCAGCGCGAGGCTGGCGGCATTGAACTGCAGGGCCGCGACGCGGCGGTTCTCGATCGCCAGGCTGCGCAGCCGCGTCGCGAAGCGCGTCTCGACGCCGAGCAAGGCCAGCCGCCGCAAGGCCGGCTCGATGAAGCTTTCGGAGAGGCCCTCGCGCACGATCAGCGCGCGGCAATCCCGGCCGCCGTTGGCGAAGCTCAATCCCAGCATCCGGCCGAGGAGCCAGGCCGAGCCTTCCTCGGGCGCGGTGTTGAGCACGGCCACGGACAAAGGCTCGACCAGGGCGCGATAGACCGGACCCTGGGCGGGCGCCAGCGCCGCCACGGTCTGGGACCGGTTCGCCCGCATCAGGCGCCACAGCACCGCATAGTCGCGGGCGCGGCTGCCGGGAACGCGCCGGCGCTTCGACAGGATCCACCAGGGCAGGCGACCGGCATTGGGCCGGAGCGTGAAGCGCGTGCCTGTCGCGAGATCGAGATAGGGGAACACGGGTTCGGGCTGCTCGATCAGGCTGTCGCGAGCGCCGATGGCGGTGAGGAAATCGAGCGCGGCGCGGTTGGCGCTGAAGAGCAGATGGTTGCCATTGTCGATGCGCCGCCCCAGCTCGCGATCCTCATAGGAGCGGCAGCGCCCGCCGGCATGATTGGCGGCCTCATGGAGCAGGACGCGTTCGCCGGCCTCGGCCAGCCGCAAGGCGGCGCTGAGACCCGCAAGCCCGGCTCCCACGACATGAACGACGCCGCGTTCCGCAAGCCCGGTCGTCACCACAACACCTTGGCGAGCGCGATGCGAAGCTTCTCGCCTTTGGTCAGCCGGACCTTCGGCTCGAGCCGGCGGAAGCCCAGCGCGACGAGCTTGGCGAGCAGGCGATGATAGATTCCCTCGATGATGCGGGCCGGCGTCATCTGTCGGCGTGGCAGCTGGCGCAGCGCCGCGCCGGCTTCAACGAAGCGCAGCTCGGCGGCGCGGGTGACCTCGAGACAGACCTGCGGCAATGCCGGATGTATGACGGCCGCGGCCGGCGTCGCCGGCACGCCATGCAACTGCAAGAGCTCGCGCGGCAGATAGAGCCGGCCGTCGCGCGCATCCTCGGCGACGTCGCGCAGCAGATTGGTGAGCTGGACCGCTTCGCCCAGCGAGGTCGCCAGCCGATAGCCTTCGGGGCCCGGCGCGCCGAACACATGGACCGAGAGATGTCCGACCGCGCCCGCGACACGCGCGCAATAGAGCCGCAAGGTGGGCCAGTCGGGCGCCACCACCGGGCCGTTGGCATCCATCTCGCAGCCATCGATCACGGCGAGGAAATCCTCGCGGCGCAGCGCGAAGCGCGCGACCGGCTCGACCAGCGCGCGCGCCACCGCATGGGTCGGCCGGCCGGCATAGAGCCGCTCGATCTCGGCGCGCCATTCGGCAAGACCGGCGCGCTTGCTCTCGAGCGGCGCGGGCTCGTCGGCGATATCGTCGACGGCGCGGCAGAAGGCATAGATCGCGAACATGGCTTCGCGCTTGGCGCGCGGCAGCAGCCGCATCGACCAATAGAAGGACGTGCCTGACCGTTCGACCCGTTCGGCCATTTCGGCACGGTCAGCATCGTCGGCGCGCCACGCCTGTGTCGCTTGGTCGGCCATCAGATAGGAACTCGCTTTCACCTTTGTCGGGCGCAGAATAGCCCAGGGCGCCGCTGTCACGAAACCCAATTACACTTGTAATTTCAATGGCCTGCAATGATGTTGCCGGCCAGCGTGCGAATCTGTCAAACCGTTTCATGGGCGTCATCGGCGGTATGCCAAGTACGGAGCTCGGCAAAACAGCACTTCAATTCACGAGCCGGATGTTTCAGTGTCAACTTATATATTGACATATGTAGTAAATTCGTAAACTTATAAATTGACAAATTGATAATTTTGTATACTTTAAAGGATACTAATTGAGAGAAAACGTAAGCACATGGGTTGACAATGGCAGCCAAAACCATCGCCCGGCAGCAATATCGGCGCATCGTCGATAGCGCCGCACGTCACGCCGACCTGCGTATGCCACCCGAAGGCTGGCTGAGGACCCTGCGCAAGGCGCTTGGCATGTCCGGGGTTCAACTTGCAAAGAAGATGAGGGTCACGCGAGCCCGCATCGCACAGGCTGAACGCGCCGAGCTGGACGGTGCCGCTACTTTGAAGTCCATGAAGGCGGCCGCCGAAGCCATGGGCTGTCGGTTCGTGTACGCCGTTGTTCCTGAAAAGCGCATTGAAGACGTCATCACGGCACAAGCCCGGAAGAAGGCCTTGGCGCTAGTCGGCGCGGCCAGCACCCACATGGCCTTGGAAAATCAGGCCCTGCCAAATGACAAAATCGCTCAGGAAATCGAACGCCTCACGCGCGAAATGGCGCAGGAGATGCCTCCCGATCTCTGGAACGACAAATAACGGCTGCCATGGAGTACCCCGACGGAGCGACGCCGCTCGATCCCAACGAGATCGGTGGTTTGAAGTTCAGGCACATCACGACGCGCGAGGAGCTTGATGAGCTCGAGCAGGCGAATATCGAATCCGGCATGCGCTGGCTGGCACGCTACAGAGGCGACGTACTCACGGACGCCTTTGCCGTCGCCCTCCATAGCCGGTTGTTCGGCGAAGTATGGGATTGGGCAGGCTCGTTCCGGCAGACCGGCAAGAATATCGGTATCGATCCAATCTACATCGGAGTGGAGCTTCGCGCGTCGATGGATGACGCGCGATACTGGGCCAGCCACGGAACCTATCCCGCTTCGGAAGCAGCGATCAGGCTGCATCATCGGCTCGTCCAGATTCATCCATTTCCGAACGGCAATGGCAGGCATGCCCGCATCCTGGCGGATAAGGTGCTCGTGCGCGTGTATGACGCCCCACCCATCGATTGGGCTGGCGGGCATGACCTCGGGAAACTGAGTGAGCGGCGAGCCGCATACATCGCCGCACTTAGGGCGGCGGATCGAGGCGACATCGGCCCCCTGCTCGCTTTTATTGGCCCGCGTGCAGATCTCTAGACAGTAGCCCAACTCTCCAGCCCCAAAGACTCCAAAACTGCATGTGGATGCGAGCGGCGTCGACCGATGTATGATCGCGATCTCGATTCTTCGGAACCTGTGGACCCGATCGAGCCAAGACTCTGCTTCCGACGGGCCGGCTTCCGGTGCGTTGTTCCCCATCAGAGAACGCCGCTGCCCCCGGTAGATGGGGCCACGGATTCACCCTTTTGGCGGTGCGCTGGGCCGCGGCGTGCGCAGGACCAGCACCATGCCCCAAAGCCCGGCCGCCGCGAACTGGCCCTTGCTCAGCTGCACGCGGGTCGCCACCGGATCGCGCCGGCTGAGCTCGATCAGCAGCCGGTCGGCGATGCGCCAGATGAAGGCCGCCTCCATCGCGAAACGCCGGCTGCGGAATTGATCGGTCAAGGGCCGCGCCTGGCGCACCAGGTCGGCCGTATGGTCGAGGCAGCGATCGATGACCTGGCGCAAGGCCGGCGTCGAGGCGGGGCCATCGAGATCGGCAATGGCGCCACCGGCCTCGATCAGCCAGGGCTCCGGCAGATAGACCCGATCGAGCGCCCGGTAATCCTTCTGGCAATCCTGCAGATGGTTCAGCACCTGGAGCGCGTTGCAGAGCGCGTCGGAGGCGACATAGCAATGGCGGCCCTCGCCATGAAGGTCGATCAGATAGCGACCGACGGGCGAGGCCGAGTTGTTGCAATAGCCCATCAGGTCCTCCCAGTCGCGATAGCGTCCCTGGATGGCGTCCTGCTTGAAGGCGATGGTTAGATCGGTGCCGTGGCGAAAGGGCACGCCGGTCTCGATCATGCTGGCGCGCAAGGCGAGCGCCTTGGCGTAGTCGGGACCGCCCTGACCGGTCGAGAGCGCCTCGGCAAAGCCGTCGAGGCGGCGGATCTTCTCCGCGGCCGGCAGATCGGGATTGTCGGCGATGTCGTCGATGGTGCGGGCGAAGGCGTAATAGCGCGCGATATGCGGGCGCAAAGCCGGCGGCAGGAGCCAGGAGCCGACAGGAAAATTCTCATCGCCGGCGCCCTTGCCCGAGGGAGTCTCGACGGCACTCGCGAGGCTGCTGTCTTTCATCGGCCTTTACCTAGCCGCTCGAGAGCGGCTTGGCCAGACCGTCGGGCCTGCGTCATGGCGCCGGGCGATCGGCGGTGCCGGCACGGCCATAGTCGCGGCCCTTCCAGCGATTGCCGCCGCGCCGGTAATAGAGCCGCGCGGAATCGATCGTCATCAGCGTGTAGAGCAGCCCCGCCTTGGGCAGCAGCAGCGCCTCGACCGGCGAGCGGCCATAATGGCGCAGCATCGGCGCGTAGGAAGCGGCCATCAGCAGCCAAGCCAGCACGCCGAAGAGGCCGGCCTCGAAATCCTCATGGAGCGGCCAGGTGAGCACCAGCAGCGGCGGCGCCAGATAGAGCAGCAGCATGCCAATGACCGTGCCGATCAGCAGCAGCGGCGAATGCATCAGCTGCGTATAGGCGGAGCGCGCCACCATGCCCCAGATCGGCCCCAGCTTGGTGTAGCCGCGCAGGCTCGTGCTGTCGTCCGCCAGGCCGAGCCAGAGCCGGCCGCCGCTTTCCTTGACCGCGCGCGCGAGCGAGCAATCGTCGATCAGCCGGCCGCGAATGGCTTCGACACCGCCGATGCGGGCGAGCGCCGCGGCCCGGATCAGCACGCAGCCGCCGGCCGCGGCCGCGGTCCTGCGGTTGGGATTGTTGGCCCAGGAGAAAGGGTAGAGTTTCTGGAAAAAATAGACGAAGGCCGGGATCAGGATCCGCTCCCAGAAGCTGGCGCAGCGCAGCCGCGCCATCAACGAGACCAGATCGGCCTTGCGCGCCTCGGCCTGCGCCATCAGCCGGCGCAACTGGTGCGGGCCGTGGCCGATATCGGCATCGGTGAAGAGGAAGAACTCGACATTGGGATCGAGCTCCTTGGCGCGCTCGACGCCCTGGGCCAGCGCCCAGAGCTTGCCGGTCCAGCCTTCGGCGAGAGGGCCGCCGGCCAGGACCGTTACGGACCGGTCGGCGGGCGCCGCACGCGCCACCGATGCCGCGATCTCGCCGGTGCCGTCGCTGCTGCCATCGTCGACCAGCAGGACCGAGAGCGACCCCGGATAGTCCTGGGCCACCAGACGTTCCAGCACTTCCTTGATGGTCTCGGCCTCGTCGCGGGCCGGCAGCACCGCCACCACGCGGGGCCAATGCGTTGGGTCCTTCGGGTCCTGCGGCAGGTGCTCGCGCGCGCGCCAGAAGGCACCATGAAACAGGAGCAGATAGAGCCAAGCCGTAAGGCTGATCACGCCGATCAAAGACAATGAGGACATGGGCCGTTTAGCGGGCTGCGGAGCGACTTTCGACCTGACGGCGGGCTTCGGCCCGCGATGATTGATCCGCGACCGCCACTTCTTCGAGATCGGCCGCCGCACCCGCATTGACGCGGTCGAGGCAGCTCTCGACGATAGCCGCAATATCGAGGAACGCGATCCGTCCATCGAGGAAGGCCTGGACGGCGACCTCGTTGGCGGCGTTGAGCACGACCGGCGCGCCGCCGCCGGTCCGCAAGGCCTGACGCGCCAACCGCAAGGCCGGGAAACGAATCTCGTCGGGCGCCTCGAAGGTCAGAGTCGAGACCTTGGCGAAATCGAGCCGCTCGCTCGGGCACCCCATGCGCTTGGGCCAGGCCAGCGCCACCGCGATCGGCGTGCGCATGTCGGGCGTGCCCAGTTGTGCCAACACCGATCCGTCCACGTAGGACACCATCGAATGGATTACCGATTGCGGATGAACCAGCACGTCGATGCGGTTCTCCGGCATACTGAAAAGATGCTGCGCCTCGATGATTTCAAGGCCCTTGTTCATCATGGTCGCGGAATCGATCGAGATTTTTGCGCCCATGCTCCAATTGGGATGTTTCACCGCTTGGGCGGGCGTGGCGTTCTTCATCACCTCGTGGCTCACGGTGCGGAAGGGACCGCCGGAGGCCGTCAGGATGATGCGATCGACCGCCTCGCGGCGCTCGGTCTCGAACACCTGGAAGATCGCGCTATGCTCGGAATCGACCGGCAGCAGCGTCGCCTTGTGACGCTTCACTTCGCCCATCATCAGGGCGCCGGCGCAGACCAGGGTCTCCTTGTTGGCGAGCCCGATCACCGCCCCGCGGCGCACGGCGGCCAGCGTCGGCTTCAGGCCGGCGGCGCCCACGATCGAGGCCATCACCCATTCAGCCGGCCGTTGCGCCGCCTCGGTCACGGCCTCGGGGCCTGCCGCGAGCTCGGTGCCGGTTCCCGCCAGCGCTTCCTTGAGTTCCGCATAGCGCGCCGGGTTGGCCACCACCGCCAGCTTCGGCTTCAGCAGGCGCGCCTGCTCGGCCAGCAGCGCGACATTGTCGCTGCCGGTCA
Organism: Hypericibacter sp.; assembly: GCF_050729195.1. Lineage (NCBI taxonomy): Bacteria > Pseudomonadati > Pseudomonadota > Alphaproteobacteria > Rhodospirillales > Dongiaceae > Hypericibacter > Hypericibacter sp. The sequence goes on along the minus strand of NZ_JBOHKS010000213.1, from coordinate 8,611 downwards.
GGGCCTCGATCCGATAGGCCGCCGGGTGGCGCCGGATCAGATCGACCGTATTGCGGCCGACCGAACCTGTGGATCCCAGGATCGTGACACTGCGCGGCGCGGCGGAAGGTACGGGTTTGAGGACGGCGTCGCGCGCCGTTCGGGTCGACATTGGAAGGGGAACTCCTAGCCCAGGGCCAGGAGCGACCCTAACACGGAACAATCCGGGCGGGGAGGGGAAGGATCGGGGCCGAAACGCCGCAACGGTGCCCTAAAACCCCATAAAATGAGTATGTTACGGGGATTACAGCAAGAACGGCCTAGCCGGCGCGGCGATGGCGCAGCGAATTCACCGTCTGGCGCTCGTCGGCGGCGCGCTGATACCAGGCGCCGAACTCCGAGACCGCCTTGATCCAGGTCTCGGCCGCATCCTCGCGGGCGATCTCGAAGGCGTCGAAGCCGCAACGATGCAGATAGAGCAGTTGGTCGCGCAGGATGCGGCCGACGGCCCGCAGCTCGCCCTCATAGCGATAACGCTGCCGCAGCAGCCGCGCGGTCGAATAGCCGCGCCCGTCATTGAACTTCGGGAAATCGACCTCGATCAGCTCGAGGCGCGCCAGATCGGATTCCAGGGTCTCGACCAGGTCGGCGGGCTCGAGCCGCACGCCGAGCGGCCAGCCGCGCGCGATCAGCGCCTCGCGATCCGCCGCCCAACGCTTCAGGCTGACGACGATGTGGCCTTCGGCCGGCACCGCATCGTCATCGCCGACGAAATGCCAGGGGTCATCGATGACCCGGCCATATTTAAGCAGCGGCATAAAGCTTCTCCTTGAAAGGCGCCATCCCGACGCGCCGATAGGTGGCGAGGAATTTCTCGCCCTCCAGGCGCAGCCCGAGATAGGTGTCGACGATGGTCTCGATGGCGTCCGCCACCTTTTCGCGCGGCACGGACGGTCCGATGATCTTGCCCAGGCTCGACTGCTCGTCGGCGCTGCCGCCGAGCGTGATCTGGTAGAACTCCTCGCCGTTCTTATCGACGCCGAGGATGCCGATATGGCCGACATGGTGATGGCCGCAGGCATTGATGCAGCCCGACATCTTGATGCGCAGCTCGCCGATATCCTGCTGGCGCTCGATATCGGCGAAGCGCCGGCTGATCGCCTGCGCCACCGGAATGGCGCGGGCGTTGGCGAGGCTGCAATAATCGAGCCCCGGGCAGGCGATCATGTCGGTCACCAGGCCGGCATTGGCCTCGCCCAGATTGAGCGATTTCAGCACCGCCCAGACGGCCGCCAGATCGGACTGCTTCACATAGGGCAGCACCAGGTTCTGGTCGTGGGTCACGCGGATCTCGCCCAGGCTGTGGCGATCGGCGAGATCGGCCAGCGCATCCATCTGATCGGAGGTGGCGTCGCCCGGGACGCCACCGATCGGCTTCAGGGTCACGGTGACGATGGCGTAGCCCGGCTGCTTGTGCGGCGAGACATTGCCGCGGGCCCAGCGCGCGAAACTGCGGTCGTCGAGCTTGGCGGCGATGAATTCCGCCGAATCCGCCGGCAGGGTTTCATAGACCGGCGGCGCGAAGAAAGCATGGATGCGATCGATTTCCGCCGGCTGCAGATCGACCGTGCCCTCGGCCTTGATCTTGAGGAACTCCTCCTCGGTCTGACGCGCATATTCGGCAGCACCCAGCGAGCCCACGAGAATCTTGATGCGCGCCTTGTAGATATTGTCGCGCCGGCCGGCGCGGTTATAGACGCGCAAGGCCGCCTCGAGATAGGCGAGCAGGTCCTGCTTCGGCAGGAAGTCGCGGATGGTCGGTGCCAGCATCGGGGTACGCCCCTGCCCGCCGCCGATCATGACCTCGAAGCCGACCTCGCCTTCGGCGTTGCGCTTGATGGCGAGGCCGATGTCGTGGACGCGCAAGGCCGCGCGGTCGTGGGCGCTACCGGTCACCGCGATCTTGAACTTGCGCGGCAGGAAGGTGAATTCCGGATGGAAGGTCGACCATTGCCGGATGATCTCGCACCAGGGGCGCGGATCCTCGATCTCGTCGGCGGCGACGCCGGCGAACTGATCGGCCGTGGTGTTGCGGATGCAGTTGCCGGAAGTCTGGATCGCATGCATCTCGACCTCGGCCAGGGCCGCGAGGATGTCGGGCGAATCGGCGAGCCGCGTCCAGTTGAACTGGATGTTCTGGCGCGTGGTGAAATGGCCGTAGCCGCGGTCCCAGCGCCGGCCGATCTCGCCGAGGCGGCGCAGTTGCACCGAGGAGAGCGTGCCGTAGGGGATGGCGATACGCAGCATATAGGCATGGAGCTGGAGATAGAGGCCGTTCATCAGCCGCAGCGGCCGGAACTCCTCTTCGGAGAGCTCGCCCGAAAGCCGGCGGCGCACCTGGTCGCGGAACTGCGTGACGCGCTCCTCGACGATCTGCCGGTCGTAGCTGTCATAGCGATACATCGTCAGTCTCTCCCATTCGCCGTCCGCCGCGGTTCGGCGGCGGGCGTGAAATCATGCGGCACGGTCGGCCCCTCGGCGCGGATGCGCTCGCGCCAGCTCTTATGCTGCCAATGGCCGGGCGTGCCTTCGACCTCGACCAGATAGGGACCCACGACGATCTGCTTGGCGACGTCGGCTTCGGCCAGCGCCAGCAGCGCCTTCGCCTCGGCCTCGCCGACGACGCCCTGGGCGCCGTCGATACGCGTCGTCCAGCTTCCTTCCGGGGTGCGATAGACCACGGCGCCCTCGACCAGCTCGTTGGCGGTGACGATCTGCGAGGTCATGCGCGCAACCGCTCCGCGGCGAGGCTGGCGCTCTCGAGCGCCGACTGTCTTGCACCCGCGGCCACGTCGCCGATCAGGATGATCGCGGGACCGGAGATTTCGTGGCGCGCCACCAGCGCTGCCAAATCCGCGATTGTGCCAGAGAGCACGCGCTCGTCGGGGCGTGTCCCATTCTCGATCACGGCGACCGGCATCGAAGGATCGAGCCCGCCCTCGAGCAGGCGCTGCTGCAGCCGCGGTGCAGCGCCGATGCCCATATAGATCGCCAAGGTGCGATGGGGACCCGCGAGGCTCGACCAGTCGAGTGCGGGCTCGCCCTCGGCCCCTTCGGCGGTCGCGAAGATCACGGCCTGGGCCGCGTCGCGATGGGTCAGGGCCACGCGCGCCGACGCGGCGCAGCCCAGCGCCGCGGTGATGCCGGGCACGATCTCGACCGCGATGCCCTCGCGTTCCAGATGTTCCAGCTCCTCGCCGCCACGTCCGAAGATGAACGGATCGCCGCCCTTGAGCCGCACGACACGATTGCCGGCATGGGCCTCGCTCGCGAGCAGGCGGTTGATCTCGGACTGCGGCAGGCTGTGATGGCCACGCGCCTTGCCGACCGCGATGCGCCGCGCGTCGCGGCGCGCCAGATCGAGCACCGCCGGCGCCACCAGCCGGTCATAGACGATGACGTCGGCTTCCTGCAGCAGGCGATGCGCCTTCAAGGTCAGGAGCTCCGGATCGCCGGGGCCGGCCCCCACCAGCGCCACGCGGCCTTGCGCGGGATCGTTGGCGGCGGCGCTGTTGACCAGCGTCAGCATGCGCTCGGCCGCCTGGCTCTCGCGACCATCGAGCACGGCCGTGGCGACCGGACCATCGAAGACCTGTTCCCAGAAACGGAGGCGAAGCTGGCGGTTGCCGATCTTGGCGGCGACGGCGCCGCGGAAGCGCTCGGCGAAACGCGCGAGCGCGCCCAGCCGCGCCGGCAGCATGGCCTCGATCGCAGCGCGTAAGCGGCGCGCGAGCAAGGGAGCGGCACCCGCCGTCGAGATGCCGATCACGACCGGATCGCGATCGACGATGGCGGGCACGATGAAATCGGAGAGGTCGGCGCGATCGACCACATTGACCGGCACGCGTGCCGCCTTGGCGAGCGCGGCGCCGGTGCGGTCCTTCGCCTTGTCGCCGGTGGCGATCACCGCGAGCGCTGCGCCGATGAAATGGTCAGCGGTCAGCTCTTCGGCGCGCCATTCGGCGGCACCCTCTTCGACCGCGAGCGCCATCTCATGCTCGATGGCCGGGGCCACGACCAGCAGGGAGGCGCCCGCCTTGCGCAGGAGCCGCAGCTTCTGGAGCGCGGTCTCGCCGCCGCCGGCGAGCAGCACGCGACGACCCGAGAGATCGAAGAAAACCGGAAATACGTTCATGGACCGAGGCCCTTTGGAGGCCGAATTCTGGAACCCTTGCCGGTCCCATAGCGGGCCCGCCGGATTTTCCGGCTGGCGAGGGTATTTCACATTTCCAGACGCACAAGAGTCAAACGAAATCCTCTCACCAATCGTGTTATTATAATTCAACACACTAATAATTAGTTAAATATTATCTTGCGTCGACTTCTTTCATATATTTCATCTCGTTAATAGAGATTCAGCGGCGCCAGCAGGAGGCGGCCAGGCTTTTCGGCGATTTCAGCCGTGATGGCGGGCCTTACCGAATTGTCGCAGGGAACGGGGTTGAATTGAGCGATCCCCGGGACCTTCAGAGGCCGAGCCCTTTCATGCCTTCCGGCGTGTAGCGGTCGCCCGCCACCGCCTCCGGCGGGAACATCCGGTCGAGCGTGGCGATCTCCTCGGCCGAGAGCCGGATCGTGGCCGCGCTGGCGTTCTCGATGACATAGGCCGACCGCTTGGTGCCGGGAATCGGGATCACATGGCGATGCTTGCCGAGGAGCCAGGCGAGCGCCATCTGGGCCGGGGTGGCGTGGCGCGCCTTGGCAAAATTGGCCAGCGCATCGGTCAGCTTGCGATTGCGCTCGAGAGCGTCGGCCTGGAAGCGCGGATTGTTGCGGCGGAAGTCCGTCGGTGCCAACGCGTCGGTCGAGGTCACGGTGCCGGTGAGGAAGGCGCGGCCCAGCGGGCTATAGGCGACGAAACTCACGCCCAGCTCGCGGCAGGTCTGGAGCAGCTCCGTCTCGGACTCGCGGCTCCAGAGCGAATATTCGGTCTGCAGCGCGGTGATGGGATGGATCTTGTGGGCGCGCCGCAGCGTCGCGGCCGACACTTCCGACAGGCCCAGCCAGCGGACCTTTCCGGCCTCGACCAGCTTCGCCATCGCCGCCACAGTCTCCTCGATCGGCCGCGCCGGCTCCAGCCGGTGAGCGTAATAGAGATCGATCCGCTCGATGCCGAGCCGGCCCAGCGAGGCATCGCAAGCCTGGGCGATGTAGGCCGGCGAATTGTCGATCCGCCGCTCATAGCGCCCTTCCTGGCGCACGATGCCGAACTTGGTGGCGAGCGTGATCTTCCCGCGATGGTTCTTCAGGAAACGGCCGACCAGTTCCTCATTGTGACCGAAGCCATAGGTGTCGGAGGTGTCGAAGAAATCGATGCCATGCGCGAGCGCTGCTTCCAGGGTCTGCATCGACTTCACGTCATCGCGCGCCCCGTAGAACTCCGACATGCCCATGCAGCCGAGACCGAGGGCGGAAACCTGATGGCCGGTACGGCCGAGCGGACGGCGTTCCATGAGGAGCCTCATGCGGGTTGCGCGGATATGCAGAGAGCTGGAGTCAGGGACTGCAGCAGTCAAGCAAGATGAAGGCGCCGACATCTTTCCTTCCTCTCCTCCGCGTTGCGGGTGGAGAGGAAAGAAGGATCGGCGATCAATCCGTCAGCAGCACTGGATTGAATCGCGTATTGCGGTCGTAGAAATCGATGCCCTCGACGCGCTTGAGCCAGGCGACGACGAGGTAGGTGAAGGGCGTGGCCAGGATCTCATAGCCGACCTTCGAGACCCATTCCGTCCCGGCGGCATTCATCATGACGCCCAGGGGCAGGATGCCGCCGAAGGCGAGGGTCATGAAGATGCCGGTGTCGGCCAGCTGGCCCACCACCGTCGAGCCGATGGTGCGGGTCCAGAGATACTTGCCGTTGGTGGCGATCTTCATCTTCGCCAGCACATAGGAGTTCAGGAACTCGCCCACGAGATAGGCGCAGAACGACGCCAGCAGGATCCGGGGCGCGGCCCCCAGGATCTCGTCCCAGGCGCCCTGCCCTTGCCAGAAATCGGCGCCGGGCAGGATGCCCGCCACATAGATCGCCAGCACCGCCACGAGATTGCAGCCGAAGCCCAGCCAGATCACCCGGCGCGCCTTGGCATAGCCGTAAACCTCGGTCAGCACGTCGCCGATGATATAGCTGATCGGGAACAGCACATTGGCCGCGGTCATGACGAAGCCATGGACCGAGATCAGCTTGACCGCGGTGATATTGGAGATGATGAGGCAGGTGACGAAAAGCCCCGCGATCGCCAGAAGCCGTGGTGAATAGCCGCTCTGCTGCATGATCCCTTTGACCCTGTCGGCCGGCCCCGAAGACCCCGGGGCCCCGGACCGCCGGCGCATCCTGTCGCAGATTGCCGGCCCCTGCGTCAATGGGACCGCCGGCCGCAAGGGTCCGACCGGTTCATGGGCGCTTTCCCTGGCGGGCCCGAGGGCCTATAGGATCGCCCCGCCATGCGTACCGCGGATTTCGATTTCGAGCTGCCGCCCGAGCGGATCGCCGACCGGCCGGCGAGCCCGCGCGATGCCGCGCGCCTGCTCCGGATCGGACGGGACGCCCTCGAAGACCGCATCTTCCGCGAGCTGCCCGAGCTGCTCAGCCCCGGCGACCTGCTGGTGGTCAACGATACCAAGGTCATTCCGGCCCGGATCGAAGGCAAACGCGGGGCCGCGCATATCGAGGCGACGCTGCACAAGGCGGAAGGCCCCGCGGTCTGGCGCGCCTTTGCCCGGCCTGCCAAGCGGCTGAAGCCCGGCGACGTGATCGAGATCGCCGAAGGGTTCCAGGCCCGGGTGCTGGCGAAGGGTGAGGCGGGCGAGGTCACCTTGGAATTCTCGGTCGGCGGCGCCGAGCTGATCGCGGCCCTCGGGCGTCACGGCCAGATGCCGCTGCCGCCCTATATCCCCCGACCCCAGGGCGCGCTCGCCGCGGACCGCGAGGATTACCAGACCATCTTCGCGCGAAGCGAAGGCGCCGTCGCGGCGCCGACCGCATCGCTGCATTTCACGCCGGCGCTGCTCGAGGCCCTCGCGCGGCGCGGCATCGGGATGGCGCAAGTGACGCTCCATGTCGGCGCCGGCACTTTCCTGCCGGTCAAGGTCGACAATATCGAAGACCATCGCATGCATGCAGAATGGGGCGAGATTAGTGCGGCCACGGCCGACGCGGTCAATCGCACCAAGGCCAAAGGCGGGCGCATCGTCGCGGTCGGCACCACCAGCCTGCGCCTCCTCGAAAGTGTGGCCGCTGCCGATGGAACGCTGGTGCCCTTCACCGGCGACACCGCGATCTTCATCACGCCCGGCTATCGCTTCAAGCTGGTCGACCGGCTGGTGACGAACTTCCATCTGCCGCGCTCGACCCTCTTCATGCTGGTGGCGGCCTTCACCGGGCTCGAGCGGATGAAACGCGCCTATGCCCATGCCATCGCCTCGGGCTATCGCTTCTATTCCTATGGCGATGCCTGTTTCCTCGAACCCGAGCCGGTCTAGAGTCCCCGCATGACCCTTCGTTACGAACGTCTGGCCCAGGATGGTGTCGCAAGGCGCGGCCGCCTCCATACCGCGCATGGCATCGTCAACACGCCGGCCTTCATGCCGGTGGGCACGGCCGCGACCGTCAAGGGCATGTGGCCCGAGCAGGTGAAGGCGACCGGCGCCGAGATCATCCTCGGCAACACCTATCATCTGATGCTGCGGCCGGGCGCCGAACGCGTCGCGAGCCTGGGGGGCTTGCATAAATTCATGAACTGGCCGGGCCCGATCCTGACCGATTCCGGCGGGTTCCAGGTCATGTCGCTCTCGGAGCTACGCAAGATCGACGAGGATGGCGTCACCTTCCGCTCGCATGTCGACGGCAGCAAGCATCACCTCAGCCCGGAGCGCTCGATCGAGATCCAGCATCTGCTCGACGCCAATGTCACCATGGCCTTCGACGAATGCACCCCCTTCCCGGCCGAGGAACCGGTCGCGGCCGAATCGATGCGCCGCTCGATGCGCTGGGCCGAGCGCTGCAAGACGGCCTTCAAGGACCGGCCGGGCTATGGGCTGTTTGGGATCGTGCAAGGCAGCGTCTATCCCGAGCTGCGGCACGAATCCTCGGAGTGGCTGACGCGGGTCGGCTATGACGGCTATGCGATCGGTGGGCTCGCGGTCGGCGAGGGCCAGGAGATGATGTTCCGCATGATCGAGGCGACCATCCCGTTCCTGCCGAAGGATCGCCCGCGATATCTGATGGGCGTGGGGCGCCCGCTCGATATCGTCGGTGCGGTCCAGCGCGGCATCGACATGTTCGATTGTGTGATGCCGACGCGCTCGGGCCGCACCGGCCAGGCCTTCACGCGGCGCGGCACCATCAATATCCGCAATGCGCGCCATGCCCATGATCCGCGGCCCCTCGACGGCGATTGCGACTGCCCGGTCTGCCGCGATTATGCGCGGGGTTATATCCACCATCTCTTCAAGGCCGAGGAGATGCTGGGCCCGATGCTGCTCACGGCCCACAACCTCCATCATTATCAGACGCTGATGGCCGGTTTGCGCGGCGCGATCGAGGCGGGTAGGCTCGACGCCTTCGCCGCCGAGG